>JBATAT010000021.1:0-2147 GCA_049662005.1 Tepidiformaceae bacterium | reverse complement strand
GGACGGCCCGGGCCCGCTTGACCCAGCCATGACGGTGGAGCGCGTGCAGCACACGGCTCAGTGCCGTTGTGTTGCATGACACGACACGAGCAAAGTCGCGGTTCAGCGCTCCGGCGTAGTTCACCTGTGCCACGAACGAGTAGCCAGTCAACTCGTGCTTTTCGCCACCCTGAAAGATGCCCTTGACGCCTGCCTGCTCGTAGAGGGCTTTGTTGCTGGTGGCGACTTTCTTCGGCGCACAGTCGACAACGACGTCCACCTTCCCGAGGAGGTCGCCCAACGACCCGGCCACCGGGATACCGGCCGCCTCCATCGCCGCTGCCTGGTCCCGCACGGAGGCATAAATGGGATAGCCCCGTTCCACCGCCACGCGGATGCGGTAATCCGCCACCACGTCGGCAACGCCAATCAGTTCCATGTCCTCCTGAAGTGAGACCGCATCGGCCACACGCTTACCGATCACCCCGTAGCCGTTCACGGCCACGCGCACCTTGTTCGCCATCACGTGTACTCCTTTGCGCCGCTGTTAGCGGTGCGACTGTGTTCCTATCGTCCAACGTACTACCGACGTCGTAGGCTCGCCATACCACAGCCCTTGGCCTGCCCACGAAACTCACACCGGTCCGCTCGTGGTGAGTCAGCAAGAAAGGCACGCGTTCGCAGGAGCAGGCCTGGACATACTACTGTTGTCGTACACAGGGCGCGGCCAAGCCCCGAGCCGCGCCTGGCTTTGGACTGGAGGCGATCAGATGGCGACGCGCATGGCCGCGATGAGCGCGGTGCTCTTCGATTTGGACGGGGTCCTCACCGACACCGCCGGGGTCCACCGCGCGGCCTGGAAGCAAGCGTTCGATGCGGTGCTTTCTGAGTTACCTAGCGACGTGGGAGGCAACCGTGCTGCGTTTACGGATGCGGATTATGCGCTGTACGTCGACGGACGCCGGAGACTCGACGGCGTCCGCGCCTTCCTGGCATCGCGCAACATCGAACTGCCCGACGGGGCTGACTCAGCATCGGCACCCCTAACTGTTAACAGCGTCGGCACCCGCAAGAATGAACTCTTCCAGGCGCAACTGGCAGCCGGCGGGGCCGAGGTGTTCCCGGGTTCCCTCGCCCTCGTTCGGTGCGTTCGAGAGCGCGGCAAACACACAGCGGTCGTCTCTGCGAGCAGCAATTGCTCGGCCGTGCTCCGGGCAGCGGGGATTGAAAACCTATTCGATGTCCAGGTCGATGGTCTTATCGCCGCCCGTGATGGCCTCCGTGGGAAGCCGTTCCCGGATACGTACCTCGCCGCGGCGCGCGAACTGGACGTGCAGCCTGCGGATGCAACAGTAATCGAGGATGCGATAAGCGGCGTCCAGGCCGGGCGAGATGGTGGGTTCGGGCTGGTAGTCGGTGTCGACCGCGTTGGGAACAAGCGCCTGCTATTCGAAAATGGGGCTGACCTGGTGATCGCCGACCTGGGTGAGCTGCTAGACGATGCCGGGTGCGGAGCGACGCCACGATGAAGATGCTTCACCGTCCGGTTGCACGCCCACCGCGAGAGATCTACCCGGTCCACCCGTGGCAGCTGGTGGAGCGCGGGTTCCACCCCGAGCGCGTGCCGTCGTCGGAGACGCTGTTCGCGCTCGCAAATGGCCACCTTGGAGTTCGCGGCACATTCGAGGAAGGAGAGCCGGTGCATGAACACGGCACCTTTATCAACGGGTTCCACGAAACCTGGCCGATCGTGTACCCCGAAACCGCCTTTGGACTGGCTTCCGTCGGACAAACGATCCTCGGCCTCCCGGACGCGACGGCGATCTGCCTCATCGTCGAGGACGAGCCCGTCATCCTGACGCGCGGCCGCTTGATCTCTCACGAACGAGTTTTGGATTTTCGCACAGGGGTTCTAGAACGTTCCTTTGAATGGAAATCACTCACCGGGCCGCGAATACGGGTCCGTTCCAGGCGCCTCGTGTCGTTCGAGGAGCGGGGCTCGATCGCGTTCCGGCTGGAAGTTGAGGTGCTATCGGGACGAGGGAGGCTCGGACTGTCCTCGCTGCTCCTGAACCGCCGGGGGAAGGAAGAGGCCCAGCATGAGCTCGACCCCAGGCGTGCCGCAGCCCTTGAGGGAGCACTTGAACCACTGGACTGGCATTCGGATG
>JBATAT010000020.1:0-6127 GCA_049662005.1 Tepidiformaceae bacterium | reverse complement strand
CCGCCGCTATCGGCGAAGTGCGAGCCTACTTGCAGTTCGTTCACAAAGCTGCGAAACATGGCCTCGAAGCGGGCACGCCGCCGTTGGAACTGGCACAGAGCCTGGATCTCGGCCGGTTCGAAAGCCTGCACGACAAGGAGCGGCTCGCGCCGAACCTGCACCGAGCCTATTCGGAGCTGCGCGGCGAGGAGTGGGGCAAAGCCCTCGACTTCCGCCAGATGGTCGCCGACATGCTCACGCTCAACGGCAACAAGCCGCTCCGCTGCCTGGCGTAGTTCAACGCAGCGGCAGCATCCGAACGCGATGGTTGTCCGGATCGAGGACCAGCAGGGCGCCCTGTTCTAGCGCTGGTTCCCAACGCCGAAGCACCCAGGCCAGCTCCGAAGGCGATTGGTTCGGCCGTGCCTTCCGGGTACGCACAATGACCACACTCGGAACGGATAAACCCCCGCTGGCCAGTATCTGTCCGAAGTCGAGATCCTGCGTGACCACGACGCATTCATTGGTCGCGGCCCAGTCAATGATTTCCGAATCAGACGCCCGCGGATCAGCAAAGGAGCGCCAGGCCACAACGTCAAAGCCCGCGGCAGTCAGTTCGACCTGCCAGAATTCAGGCAGGTTTACGTCCAGCAGCAATCTCACCGTGGGACGAAGGATTCAGATTCGGTGAGCCGCCAGGCGGCGTAACTCAATACTGCCGGGATATCCGCAGCTTCGAGATCGGGGTATGCAGCGAGAATCTCACGCTCAGTGCTCCCGCTCGCAAGTTGCCGCACAACGTTCGCGGCCGTGATGCGCAAACCGCGAATGCATGCCTGCCCGCCCATCTTCCCCGGTTCGTGCGTGATGCGTTCGCTGTAGGGCACCGTGGTAGCAAGCGGCTGCGCCATCCCAAACTCCTTTTCGGAGTATACCGCTGTTGGGACCCAGCTCGAATTCGTGAAGAACGAACCGCGAGGGCCAGCGACCGGCCCACGCACCCTCAAGCCCGAAGGACGCAGAGGGCTGTCAAGAAACCACCCCCTGCCACCACCAACCGACCGCGCCTCGCGAACAACCTGCTCGCGCGGCAAAATGATAGCCAGGAGGAAACCAGTGTCCGTACGAGCCCGTACCCATCTGCTCTTTGTGAACAACAACGCGGCGAAAGCGCTTGACCTCTACCGGGAGGTTTTCGCTGACCTCGCGGTTCAGCGTGTCGATCGCTACGACTCCGATGGAGGTGGCGAAGGGCTGATCACGGTTGCCTACTTCACGCTCGCTGGCCAATCGTTCTCCTGCGCCGACAGCCCGGGCGTCCAGCACGGATTCGGCTTCACACCCGCGACATCAATCGCCGTCGAGTTCGCGACAGCCGATGAAGTCGACGCGGCGGTTTCCCGGCTTGCGGCCGGAGGCGCAATCCTGATGCCACTGGATGCCTACGACTTCAGTCCCCGGTTCGCCTGGGTCGTCGATGCGTTCGGCGTTTCCTGGCAGCTCCAACTCGCAAGCGGGTAGCTCCTCGTCGGTCACCGGACACAGACGGACTCAGGCCGCCACCGGAGGGCGCCCGCTCGCGGACTCAGTCTGCTCCGATATGGAAGTGCAGGTGCTTCGAGTCCTGGTATTCACCGAGGTTAGTGACAACGTGCGCCCCACCGTACTCCGCGATGAACTGAGCACCGATGGCCTTCACGACCTCGAGAAGGCTCGTAAGCGTGCCGGTGTCGCATTCCAGGAGCGATTCGATATGGTACCGCGGAGTCACGACCACGTGGTGGGCGTAGTGGGGCCTGGTGTGCCAATACGCGACGACGGACTCGTCCTCAAAGACACGTTCAACCGGCGTGTTCCCGGTGAGCAGTTCTTGGCAGTACCAGTCGCTCACGCCATCGCTGCCTCAATCTCAGCGTCGTCGATATCCGGACCGACCACCGCACAATGGAGCCGCTCGCGGCCGACGACGCGCCTGGCGACAGCCTGGACATCGTCGGCCGTGATCGCTTCAATCTGAGCGACGACACTGTCGACATCCTCGATCAGGCCCTTCGTGAGCAATGATTCGCCGTGGCGCTGGCCCAGCGCGAAGGCCGTTTCGAGCGAGAGACGGAAGCGGCCGATGTTGTGATCCTTCGCCTTGCGCAGTTCTTCGGCGGGAACGAGCGTCGTGACCAGCTTCTCGGTCTCTTCGAGACAGACGCTTATCGTCTCGGCGAGCTTGTCTCGGTTCACTCCCGCCGAAACCGTGTAGACACCAGCATCGGAGAGGTAGCCGTAGCCGGACCCGACCGAGTAGGCGAGGCCGCGGCGTTCGCGCACTTCGCGGAAGAGCCGTGAAGACATTCCACCGCCGAGGACATCGTTCATGATCCGGATGGCGTACCGGTCGGGGTCGTCGCGGCCGAACATCGGCAGGCCGAGGTACATCGTGCACTGGTCGATCGGCCGCGAATCGGTGGAGACGCGTGCCCCCCGGATCGTGGGGTCGTACGGTGTGATCGGCGGCAGGGGGCCATCGACCATGCCGGCGAACAACGGTGTGGCCTGCTCGACGACCTGCTGATGGCTCACATTCCCGGCAACCGAGACCACGATATTCGAAGGCTTGTACCACTGGCCGATGTGTTCGATGAAGTCCGATCGCTTCCAGGTGGGGATGAGCTCGACCGGGCCGCCAACGTCCCAGCCGGCCGGCTGCTCGCCATAGACTGCCTGGCCGATGAGGCGGCCCGCCCATGCGCCCGGGTTATCGTGATTGCGCTTCAGCTCCTGCTGGACCACCGGGCACTCGCGGTCGATCTCCTCCTGGAGGAGGAGTGAATCGAGCAGCATATCGGCGGCAACATCGAGCGCGGTTTCGAAGCGATCGAAGGGCACGATGTTCCAGTAGCAGGTGAATTCCTTGTTGGTGTAGGCGTTCAACGTGCCGCCGGCGCCTTCGATTTCCTGGGCGATCAGGATCGCATCGGGCCGCTTCGTCGTGCCCTTAAAGACCATGTGTTCGAGGAAATGCGTAATCCCGTTGAGCCGCGCCGGCTCTGAGCGAGAGCCCACACCAACGAAGATGTTGACCGAGGCCGCCTGCGTCGACGGCATCGGCGTGGTTACGATGCGCAGCCCGTTTGCGAGTGTTGTGAGTTCCCAGTTTTGCACGGCAGCCTCCACCTCAGTGGGGGCGAATCATACGGAAGCGGCGAGAACAGAGAAGCACACTGGTTTCCTAGTCGAATCGCGCCCGCACGCGGTCAAGAATCGCGAGCGCAACCGCGTACTTGCTCATCAGCGGGAGCTCTTCGTGGCTACCGTTGTCGTGGTAGATCGTTACCTGGTTCGTTTCGGTGCCGAAGCCTGAACCGG
This sequence comes from Tepidiformaceae bacterium, assembly GCA_049662005.1. Classification (GTDB taxonomy): domain Bacteria; phylum Chloroflexota; class Dehalococcoidia; order Tepidiformales; family Tepidiformaceae; genus Amarobacter. Next base: position 2,788 of record JBATAT010000020.1, on the reverse strand, counting down.
CTGCACTCACATCGTTAGCGACGATGAAATCGAGGCGTTTCCCTGGCAGCTTCGCCTTCGCGTATTCGCCCAGGTTCCTCGTTTCGGCGGCGAAGCCCACGCGGACACCGCCGCCGGGGAGGGTGGCGATGATATCGGGGTTCTTGGCGAGGGCGACCGTGAGATCATCCCCGGCGGTCTTCTTCATTTTGTGCTCGGATGGGTGGGCGGCCCGGTAATCCGCGGGGGCGGCCGCCATGATGATCGCGTCCGAATCAGCGGTCGCCTGTTCGAGCGCGATAAGCATCTCGGCCACCGTGACCACGTCGATGCGCTGGACGCCGTAGGGTGTCTCAAGCGCGACGGGACCCGTCACCAGGGTGACGTGCGCACCGCGATCGCGGGCACCTTCGGCAATCGCAAAGCCCATCTTCCCGGTGGAACGATTGCCGATGAAGCGGACCGGGTCGAGTGCTTCCTGCGTGCCGCCTGCACTTACGACGATGTGGCGGCCCGCGAGTTCGCCCGTGCGTTGACCGAGGAGCACGCGCAGGGCGCCGACGACTTCCGGTGTTTCTGCGAGACGCCCGAAGCCCATGCGGCCGCTGGCAAGCCGGCCTTCGTTGGGTCCCACGAAATCCACGCCACGGTTGCGCAGCGTGATGACATTCTCCTGGGTTGCCGGGTGTGCCCACATCTGGCTGTCCATCGCCGGCGCGACGAGGACCGGTGCCGTTGTCGCCAGTGCCGTTAGCGTCACCATATCGGGCGTCCGGCCGTGGGCGAGGTTCGCCAGGCAGTCGGCGGTCGCCGGCGAAATCACGAGTGCATCGGCGCGGCGGGCAACTTCGACGTGCGCCTCGGCTTCGGCAGCAGTGAACATGTCGACGACAACTGGCCGCCCCGTGAGCGATTGGAATGTCAGCGCCGAGACAAATTGTGTCGCCGCCGGAGTCATCACGACTTCCACGGTCGCGCCGGCCTGGCGGAGCTTGCTGCAGGTATCGGCCGCCTTGTAGGCGGAAATCGATCCGGTGACGCCCAGGACGATGTGCTTGCCTGCGAGCGGGAGCGGATTCATTTCGTCCACACCCCTACTCCGCGTTCATTTCGTGGATAAGCCGCAAGCCTGCGAGCGTGAGGTCGCCGTTGACGATGTCGATGCAGTCGGTCTCGTTGGCGATCAACGCAGCGAGGCCACCGGTCGCAACGACTTTCGGGTCGCCAGGGAGCTCTTTCTTGAAGCGGGCGACAAGCCCCTCCACGAGGCCGACGTAGCCGAAGAGGATGCCCGATTGCATCGCGTTGATGGTGTTCTTGCCGATGGCGGCGGGTGGCCGTTCGAGTTGCACGCGGTAGAGCATCGCTGCACGGCTGAAGAGTGCTTCGCTGGCGATCCCAATACCAGGGGCGATGGCACCACCGAGATAGTCGCCCTGCGCGTTGACGGCATCGAAGACCGTCGCCGTACCAAAGTCGACCACGATCACAGGTGCGCCGTAGAGCTTAATCGCCGCGACGGCATCGATAATGCGGTCGGCGCCGAGCTGCTTTGGGTTGTCGTAGAGGATGCGTACGCCGGTGCGGAGGCCATGGCCAACCACCATCGGTTCGAGCTTGAAGTACTTCCGGCAGACCTGTTCGAAGGTTGGGATGAGGGGCGGGACATCGCAGCCAACGATGCAGGCAGAGATGTCCTTCGCGTGGATTCCCGCCGTTTCGAGCAGCGTCATCAGGAGGACGCCGTATTCGTCCGGGAGTTTTTCTTGTTCGACGCCGATGCGCCAGGTGTGGGCGATGGTTTCGCCTTCGAAAAGACCGATGTGAATGCTGGTGTTGCCAATATCGAGCGCAAGAAGCACTGCGCGGTACCATCCTGGCTTCGGGCCATTCAGTCTGGTCCCGGGTGCCGCGGGTAGGGTACAGGGTTACGGCAGCGCGCGTGAAGTGCATGCCCAACTCGCATGAGCCATACGTGCCGTCCTTGTAACTCGCAAGCAGGCTACAGAAGGGAAGTACCGGACGTGGTAGACTTGGGCTAATGAACGCCGAAGCGCCCGAACACCTGACACTCTCCGCCTACTGCCCGGTATTCCAGGGCGCCGTCGAACTCATCGGGCGGCGCTGGACGGGCGCGATCGTGCGCGCGTTGCTCACCGGCTCGAACCGCTTCGGCGAGATCCTCGCGCGCGTGCCAGGCCTCTCGGACCGGCTCCTCTCAGAGCGGCTGCGGGAACTCGAAGGCGCCGGCATCGTCCGCCGGACTGTGTACCCGGAAGTTCCCGTCAGAATCGAATACGAGCTGACCGAAAAGGGCCTCGAACTGGAAACGATCGTGGCGATCATTTCCGACTGGGCCGATAAATGGCGCGCCGAACCGGCGAATTCGTAACTTCTCCTCACGATCCGCACCAGACGGGTTTACAGGGTATCTCCCGATGCCATACGCTCGCGCCCAACGAAAGGGGTCGCGGGTGTACCGCTTCATTCCTGTCCTGTTCTTCGTCTTCCTTCTCGCCGCGTGTGGTGGCGGGGGAGACGCGAAGTCCGAAACACCGACGAATCCGCCATCGAACGCCGCCGCGACCAATACCCCCACGCAGGACGTGGCCGGGGCGAAGACGAACACTCCGGCAACCACCGCTACCGTCGCCACGCAACCCGGGACGTATACCGTCGCCGCCGGCGACACGCTCGGTGAGATCGCGACCCAGTTCGGCACCACCGTGGAAGCGCTGGTGGCGGCCAACAGCCTCGCCGACGCCAACACGATCTACGTCGGCCAGGTCCTGAAGGTCGGTCCGACCGC
>JBATAT010000019.1:0-7745 GCA_049662005.1 Tepidiformaceae bacterium | reverse complement strand
GCCCATGGCTGGGCGGGTACGGACACCGGGTCACCGGTGCGGAGCGTCCTTCTCCCCGCCCACCGAGCGCTACTGGTGTCGGCCGCTCGTTGAGGGGACCGCACCGGGTCAGTACCCGCTCAGCGATGGGCGGGCGCGAGGGTGGCTTGCGTCGGCGGTCGATAGCCGCACGCCACCGGTGGTGGCTCCCTGAGCCGGTCGCTCAGTCCACCCGCACTTCCTCGTTGGCGTGGAAGTGGTGGGCGTGGTGTCGGCCGCTGCGACGCGCGAGATAGCCCGCGAGCAGCCCGTGGTTCGGCGCGAAGACGAGGCAGATGAGAAACGCCGTCGTCGCCGTGAGAACAATGGTTGCGCCGGCCGCGGTTGCCGCGTGGAACGAGATGTAGAGGCCGACAATCCCGCTGCCGATGGCTATCCCAACACTCGTGACGATCATGACGCTCAGCCGATCCGTGAGCAGGCGGGCGGCGGCCGGAGGCGTGACCACCAGCGCGAGGATCAGGATGTTGCCGACCGTTTGCAGGCTGACCACGATCGTCGCCGAAACGAGGAGGAGGAGGAGGATATCAAGGGCGAAGACCGGGTAGCCGGCCGCGCGTGCCATGGTGGCATCGAAGGCGATGAGCGTGAATTCCTTGAGGAGGGCGAGGGTGATAAGCGCCACAATCAGCGACACGATGAGCGTCGCCCAGACATCCGCGGTTGAAACCCCGAGGATGTTGCCGAAGAGCAATGATCCGAGATCCTGGCGAAAGCCTCCCTGGCGGCTGAGGATGACCACGCCGAGCGCGAAGAACGCTGCGAAGATGACGCCGATGGCGGAGTCTTCGCTGACGCGACGGGAGCGCGAGAGGAAGCCGATTCCAATCGCCGTTAGTGAGCCGAAGATGAACGCACCGATGAGGATGCTGCGGCCGGCAACATACGACAGCACCACTCCGGGGAACACCGCGTGTGCGAGCGCATCGCCGATGAAGGCCAGCCCGCGAAGCACGACGAACGATCCGATCAGTCCGCACAACGCCCCGATGATGGCCACTTCGATCAGCGCTCGCTGCATGAAGGGGTACTGGAGCGGTTCGACAATCCAGTTCATGAGGCGTTCTCGAAGACCGCGACCTGGCCGCCGAAGGTGGCCCGGAGATTCTCGGGCGTATAGGTGGTGGCGGTAGGGCCGAAGGCGACCATCCGGCGATTCAGGCACATCACGTAGTCGGTGGTCGATTGCACTTCCGCGAGGTCGTGCGTGGCGATAAGGACGGTGATCCCGGCGCGTGCAAACTCCTGGATCGCTTCGTGGAAGACTTCCCGGTTATGGATGTCGATCCCGGTGAATGGCTCATCGAGGAGGACGATTTCGGGTTCCTGGACCATTGCCCGGGCGAGGAAGACGCGCTGCTGCTGCCCTCCTGAGAACTGGGAGATGTGGCGGTTGCCCATGCCTTCGAGGCCGAGCCGCGCGAGCGCCTCTTCGGCGCGGCGGCGATCTTCGCGTCCGGGCCAGCGCAACCATCCGACCGCGCGATATCTCCCCATGAGCACGACATCACGAGCGGTTACGGGGAAGTCCCAGTTCACTTCTTCTCGCTGGGGGACGAACGCGACGCGGGTGGCGCGGGTGCGAATCGGCTGGCCCGCCACCCGGATCGATCCGCGGTCGGGCCGGATCACGCCCGCGATGGTTTTGAGCAGGGTGCTCTTGCCACTACCGTTCGGGCCAACGAGACCCACGACGACACCACGCGGGATACTGGCCTCGATGCCGATGAGGGCCGTGTTCGCGCCGTAGCTGGCCGAGAGATTGCGGATTTCGAGCGCTGGCGTGGTCTCGATCGAGGTCACTTGAGCGCCTCTGCAATCTTTCTCGCGTTAAACAGGAGCATCCCGTCGATCGTATCCGCGCCGCTGCCGGGCTCGCCAAGCGAATCGGCGTAGAGGCCCTCAACAACGGCCACGCCCGAATCGGTGGCCAGTTCGCGCGCAACCTTGGGGTCGATCTCGGCCTCGGTGAAGATCGCTTTCACCCCCTCCGCCTTAATCAGGTCCTGGAGGGCGGCAAGGCTCTTGGCCGAAGACTGCGCATCCTTGTTGGTGGTTGGGATGACGGCGCCGATGAATTCGAGTCCGTAGTAGTCGAAGAAGTAGCCGAAGGCATCGTGGTTGGTCACCACTTTGCGGTTCGCCGGTGGGATTTCGTCGATGATTTTGCGAACCTCGGCATCGGTGGCATCGAGTTTGGCCTTATAGGTATCTCCGTTTTCAGCGAAGAAGCTGGCATTCTCCGGATCCGCCCGGGTGAGCGCGGCGACGATGTCATCAACCATGATTTTCGCGTTCTGGGGGTTATGCCAGACGTGCGGGTCGACGGCACCGCTCTCGGTTCGAACGGTGACTCCGTCGGTGACCGTCACGATTTCTGCACTGCCGCCGGCGCCCGTGACGGTCTTGTCGAGCCAGTGGTCAAGTCCGAGCCCGTTGCGGAGGACGAGTTTCGCGTGGTGGATGGTCTTCACCGTCTGTGGATTCGGTTCGAAGTCGTGGGCATCGGCGCCAGCTTTGAGCAGCACCGTGAGGGCGACGCGATCGTGCGCAACTTCTCGCGTGAGCGAGCCGATCTGGGTGGTTGTCGCGACGACGCTGATCCCGGAGCCGCTCGCGTCATTCCCGTCTCCGCTACACGCGCCGAGGAGCCCGGTGAGTATCAGCATGGCTGCAAACAGGGTGAGACGGCGCATCGAAGGGTTCCTGAGACTGGATATCAATCGCATGGTAAATGATATCGAGTCTCAATAGCAAGCGGCAAAGCACGGAGCGGCCTTCCGCGTTGCGTTTAGCCTTCTACCTGCTCGACCGCTTCCCGTGGCGTCATGCGGCCGTCTCGCACGGCCTCCAGCGCAGGAAGGTACATGTTCATGGTCGCGATGTTCGGCTCGAAGAGGTTGTCGAAGAGTTCCGGGCTGAGGTGCGCACCGCTCACATCGATGCTCGTCTTGAATCGCACTTCCCCATCACCGAAATCCATTTCGAAGTTCCCCAGCGGGAGGCCGAAATTGATCCGGGCGATCAGTTCAGCCATCTCCATCCGCTGGTCCGGCGGCGTTTCCCACGGCGCCTGGGAATAGACCGTGCAACGGCTGTCCTTCTGGCGGGTGACCACGAAACATGCCCAGACGCCGTTCTCTCCGGCGATGTCGGCCCGGATCACTTCGTCGTCCGAAGTCTCCTGCCAGTCGAGTTCCCGCTCGTCGAGCCCGGCAGCAGCGATTGCCAGCATTGGCAGCGTGAGAAAGTCCTCGCCGGAAGCATTTACGGTGCTGTAGCCCTCACGAAGGCTGCCGCCTTCGGCGTCGCGCATCACTTCGATAGTGACATGCATCGCGTACCAGCTCTCGGTCTCCAGCAATGGTGAGCCGGCTGCGAGAGCGCCGAATTTCGGTCCCGTTTCCATGATGTCGTCGCCGAGCGCCGCGAAACCGGGGAGGAGTGCCGAATCCAGCCGTGCCTCGACCTGAACATCGTCGTCGGCCTCGAAGCGGTCGGCGCCCGGCCCACGGCCCTGTCGCTCGAGATGGAAGAGTTCTTCCCGGTCAATGCGCTGATAGTGCTCAAGGGGGACGGAAAAGGTGAGCCGGGCTTCGCGCAATGCGCCGTCGATGCGGTCGACGGCAAGGTCAATGCCGTGGACCGCGATGGGGTCTCCGGTTGGAGTGGCGAAGCTGAGCTCGCCATCGATCTCCCAGTGGCTGGTGGTTAGTGGCACGACAACTCCCGCGGACTTGCTAGTCGACCGACCATCCATTGTCATACACGACGCGGACGATTCGCTGGCCCTGCTTCACCTTCATCTCAAAGACGCCCGCGTTCACTTCGATTCCCTTGATGTACTCGACCTTGAATTCGAAGATGAACTTCTTCGCGCTGAAATCGTAGGTTCCCTGGACGGACATTTTCAGCTGTACTGGCGCGGTGAATCCTGGCGGTGGCTGGCCCGTCTCGAATTTTGGTACGAATGCCGTCTTCGGCACCTGAGCCAACTGGGTGATGGCGGTAGCGCCATTTTCGCAGCCGCCGACGATTTCGCCGACGTTCTGGCTGGTTGTGCGCTTATCGTTCGAAGCCGAGGTGGCCGCGGTGCGAATGCCTTTGGCGACCTGGGCCGCGATCGGGATCGCGTAGCCAGCCAGCCCGCCAGCGATGAGCTCATCCATCGGCAGGGTTGCCGCAGCCTCGAGCCCGACCTTAACGGACTGTAACTTTGCGGCGCCTGCGTTGCGTTGCTCGGTCGACCAGTCGATGCCGACCTTCAGGGCGCCCGAGAACGGGCCACCGGTGGCTGAGAAGCCGAATTCGAGGTGATGGACGCTTTCGCCGATATTGTGCGTGACGCCGCGGCGAGTGGGGAGCTTGTCTTCCTTCCCGAGTTGGCCGCCGTACCTCGCCTTGAGACCTTTCACGGAGTCGTGGTCGTAGTGCTGCCCCGTGGAGTACTGGGCGGTGCCCTCGAGTTCGGCTACGCCGCCAACGCCGCCCTTCGCCTTTGCACCGATCAGGCCACCGGTCTCGACGTAGGCTCCCGCCTCATCGGAATCCGCCGGGGCGAACGTGCTCTTGTCCTTGAAGTTCTCTTTTTCGACCTTGGCGGCCCACTTCTCGGAACGGTTCCAACCAACGGCGGTTCCGGAGCCACCCCAGATGAAGTTCGCAACTTCGTTCGGGATCAGCTTGGACTCGCGGAATTTGCGATAGACACCATAGGAAACCAGTTCGAGTGCCTTCTCCGGGGTTCCACCCTGGGATTCGACGTAGCACCCGAGCTCGCCGCCAATTTCGGCGACGTTCCCGATCTTCGCGCCGCCGACCACCGCGAGCTCGAAGCGCATCTTCATCGCTTGCTTCTTCAGGCGTTCGACCGAGGCTTTGACGCGGAAGCCGAGATAGCCTGCGCCGCTGGGGTCGACGGGCACTTTGATGGCCACTTCGATCTCGCCCGTATCTCCCGCCGATGGGGCTGCAGCACTGAAAATCGGCCCGAGCTTCGTCAGGATCGATGAGAAGCTGCCCTCCATCTGCGTCTTGAAGGTGTTCTCGGTCCGCTCGACGGGCGCCTGGTCCTCGCCCATGAACTCCCGCGAAGCATCACGGATCTCCGTCAGTTCCTTGAGTTCCACCGCTGCATCGGCCGCCAGCTTGGTCAGGCCGGGGATACGCTTCGTGCTCCGCGACTTGTCGCCAGCATGTGTTTCGTTCCAGATCTTCACGTCCTCCACGATTTCGTGAAGGATATTGATGGCGCGGTCCTGGGTGGCGCCCGGTTTGAGTTGTCCGCCATCCTTGCGGATTTCGTGATACTCGACGAGCAGCTTGTCGAGTTGCCGCATCGTCTTGCCGCGACCGGAAAGGAAGCCCGCGTCGGTCTGTGCCTTGAACTCGTCCTTGGTCCAGAGCCGCTGCAGTGCCGCGTGCTTCGCCGGACGGGAGCCAGCCGGAGTCTTGACGACTGCCTGGACGGTACGATTGCCGACTAATCGCTGCAGCCCGACAAGGCTCTGCATATCGTTGGCGGCGCCGATTCGGAGTTCTGGCCGCGCGGATTGGGCCTTCAACCGTGAAGTCTCCGGGGTGCGCTGTGGTTGGGAGGGTTGCCTGGAGGGAGGCTGCGGCATTGAGCGCTTAGTTTAGCCTTGCGCTGCTCGCTGCGAAAAGGTGCTAATTCGTGACTGTCCCGAAAAGGTCATATTCGGCGGTCTCGTCGATGTGGACTCGCACGCGCGAGCCGATCTCGGCGCGGCCCCGAGCGAAGACCAGCCCGTCGACTTCTGGCGCCTCGCGATAGGTGCGGCCTGCGACCACCGGGTCGCCGTCCTCATCTTCGCCGGTGCCCTCCACGAGCAAGTCGAGGTCTCTCCCCACGAACCGTCGGGCTTGCTTCGTCGCGATCTTCTGTTGTTGGCGCATGAAGCGGTCGCGCCGTTCGACCTTCACTTCGTCGGGGACCTGGTCCGCCATCTCGAAGGCGCCGGTCCATTGCTGGCGCGAGTAGGTGAAGCAGCCAGCGTGATCGAAGCGAATGGCTTTCGCAAAGTCGAGGAGTTCCTTGAACTCGGCCTCGGTTTCGCCGGGGAAGCCGGCGATGAACGATGTCCTCAGGACGAGATCCGGCATCGCCGCACGCAGATCCTCCAGGAAGCGGTGGACCTTTTCGATGTTGCTCGGGCGCTTCATCCGCCGGAGCATCGCCTCGCTCCCGTGCTGGAGCGGAACATCGAGGTATGGGATCACATTCGGGACGCCGGCCATCGCCTCGATGAGCTTCGGCGAGAGGCGGCTGGGGTAGGCGTACATCAGGCGTAGCCACGTGTCCGGGACGGCTTCACCGAGCATTTCGAGCAGCCCGGGCAGGCCGCTCGCAACAGGCATGCCGAGATCCTCACCCCAGGCGGTGGTGTCCTGCCCGACAAGGACGAGCTCCCTGGCCCCTGCCGCCACGAGCCGCTGCGCTTCCTTCACAAGCATGCCGGCCGGCGCCGAGCGAAGCCCACCCTTGATCTTCGGAATCACACAGAACGTGCACGGTGCATCACAACCGTCCGAAATTTTGAGGTAGGCGGAAGGTCCGGTGACTTTGACGTTGCTTTCCGGGATGTCGTGAATTGCATCCACATCGACGCTGAGCAGGCGTGCAACATCCTGCCACTGGCCAACGCCGAAGACGTGGTCGATGGCGGGGTTTTCTTCTTTGACCTGGCGCCCGTAAAGCTGGGTCATGCAGCCGGCGACGATGATCGTTTGGCCGTCGCGCTTGCCCGCCGTGAGCGCGCGGACGGCTTCCATCGATTGCGCCTGGCTCTGCTCGATAAAGCCGCAGGTGTTCACGATGATCGCGTCTGCGGTCTCGGGTTGAAGGACTGGCAGCAGCTCGCCGCCGGTCAGCAACCGTTCGAGGTGCTCGCTGTCAACGTCGTTTTTCGGGCAACCAAGCGTCACGAGGTGGTACGTCCTGGGAACAGCCATCAGGGCCCCTTACTTATAGCGATCGTAACAGTCTGGCCTTGAGCGCGTTCGGTGCCGGCGGCCGGCTGCTGATTGAAGACGGTTCCCACGGGGGACGAATCGTTGTCGCGGATTTCACGAACGAGGTATCCGGCAGCCGCCAGGAGTTGCTTGGCCTCGGTTTCGTTCAGGCCGATCAGGGTTGGCACGATGCCTGGAGCGGTGCCCGTTGCGGGCGTGTCCGATGCCGTCGCTGTGACTGGCTCAGCGCCGGCCGTCTTGGCCGAATCGATGCCTGTTCCGGGCGGTGGATCTTCGCCGCCGCCGAGGTTCGAAATCAAGATCGCGACGAGCACGGCCCCGAGAATGACGCCGAGGGCAACGATTGCGACGACGACGGAGCGCGTCTGTGCGGCTGGGTCGGTCTTGATCCGGTTTGCCGGGTTCGGCACACCGATATCGATCCCGATGACTGGTTCCCACGAAGAGTCGGCTGCCGCCGCTGCCGCCGGCTCACGCCTTCCCGGACGATTGAGCGGCGTTGGCCGGTTGGCAGGCTGCCGCTCGGGTGCAGGTTCGCGCTCGAAGGTCTCTGGCGGCTCCTGCGGAGCCGGTGAGGGTGTGCTTCGCCAGGTGGGCCGTGCAGCCGAGACCGGGCTCACCGGCGATTCGCGGCTGGCCCGCGGCGTGGGTGAGTTTGCATCGGCGGCACGTTGGTATTCCGGGTCATCTTCCCGCGGGAACATCGCCAGTGC
>JBATAT010000018.1:0-9824 GCA_049662005.1 Tepidiformaceae bacterium | reverse complement strand
GCCTTGAGGCGTGCGCGAAGTTCGGCGTCCGATTTCGCGACGTGGCGCTCGATCGTGTGGCCCCCGGCCGCTTCATCGTTGGCGAGATCGCGGCGGAGCACGGTTGCGGGGGTTATGGCTCTCGTGGGCGAGGCCGGGGACTGGGCAGATGCGGTCGGAGTTACCGGGGCGGCGAGCGTTGGGACGCTGGTCGCTTGCGGGGTTTGCTCCGAACTCGGTATGTCCGGCGGATCGGACCCGGCATCCTCGAACTTCTGGAGCACGTACCCGGCGAGGAGCATGAGGACGACGATTCCAAGGAGAACGGCGGAGCGGACACGGGGCGACATGGGATGGATGGTCGCATGCGGCCCGAGGTCACGCACGCTGGCGGGTGATGCTGGCATCTGCGATCAAGCGCGAATGGGCTATGATCAATGACTGCCGAGGAGGTTGACATGGCCGACAACGAAACGACGCTAACGTCCCACTTGCTTGTGGAACTCGGTGCGGCGCACGAATCGCCCTGCCTTTCCATCTATCAGCCGACCCACCGGCGCCACCCGGAGAATCAACAAGATCCGGTCCGGTTTCGTAACCTTGTCCGGGAGCTGCGCGTTTCGCTGAGCGAGAAACATTCAGCCGCTCAAGTCGATCGGTTGCTGAAGCCGTTCGAAACGCTCGCGGACGACGCTGCCTTCTGGAACCACACGCTCGATGGGCTCGCAGTGCTGGGCAACCCAACGCTCTTCCGCGTTGTCCGGCTTCAGCGGCCAGTTACTGAACTGGCAGTCGTTGCGGACACCTTCCACATGAAGCCGCTCCGCCGCCAGTTGCAATCGACTGATCGGTACCAGGTGCTTGGGTTGAGCCGTTCCGGCATCAGGCTCTTTGAGGGCAACCGTGATTCGCTCGACGAAATCGACCTTGCGACGGGTGTGCCTGAAACGATGCACGACGCCCTCGGCGACCAGCTGACGGAATCGCACCTGGCCGCACGGACGTTTGAGGGGGGCCATGGCGGGATGAGTGTTCACCACGGCCACGGTGGGAAGAATGATGAAACGGAACTCGATACGGAGCGCTTCTTTCGGGTGGTGGACCGTGCGGTGCAGGAACACCACTCTCGGCCATCGGGCCTTCCGCTGATTCTTGCAGCGTTGCCGGAGCACCAGAGTGTCTTCCGGGCGCTCAGCCGGAACGAATTCCTGGTGCCCCAAGGAGTGGAGGTCAACCCCGACCAGATGACGAGCGATCAGCTCTGCGAGCGTGCATGGAAGGCTCTCGAACCGGACTACCAGGCGCGGATGGGAGAAGTAGTCGAGCAATTTTCGCTGGCGCAATCGCAGGGAGTGGGCAGCACGGACCTGGTGAGTGTCGGGCGAGCGGCGGCAGCGGGGCAGGTCGCGAGATTACTCGTTGAATCCGGGCGCCAGCTCGAAGGCCGCCTTGATTTTGAGACGGGCAAGATCGGACCTGCAGATGCGAGCCAGCCCGACGCCGATGATGTTCTCGATGACCTCGCCGAACTGGTCGCACGAAAAGGCGGGCAGGTGCTCGTCATGCCGGCGGAGCGAATGCCCGGAACGACCGGCCTCGCAGCCAGCTTCCGATACTGAGACGAAACAGCGCCCCAAGCGGCAAGAAGGAATCAGACTTTGCAGATTCAAGTCAACACCGATAGCAACATCCAGAGCAGCGATACGCTGATCGCCAGCGTGACCAGCGAAGTGGAGGGCTCCCTGGAGCGCTTCGACGAGTGGCTGACGCACGTTTCGGTTTATTTGAGGGATGAGAACAGCGACAAGAAGGGTGGCATCGACGACATCCGCTGCGTTGTTGTGGCCGAGCCTGCTGGACTGGATCCGGTGTCGGTCTCCGAAGATGCCGCCACCTGGGAACAGGCACTCTCGGGCGCGCTGGGAAGGCTGCAGAACCTCCTGCAGAACACGGCAGGGCGTATGAGCCACCAGGGACGAGGCAGGGCCGACCCGCCGCCGCCAGGTGCGATTGCCGAATAGGCTTCGGACATATTCACCCGGCAGGTATCCAGGCGGTTTTCTTTCGGCAGCGACAATCGCAGTGTGAGAGATTTCACAGACTCCGCCGTTGTGGTACCCTGCGGCGGGTTTTGCCCTACCAACCCATAGGAATTCTCCCGGACTTTTTCAAGACTCAGGGTCCGGGTTACGCGCAGGAGGCCCAATAGCCGCGTGAACATCATCGTTTGTGTGAAACAAATCCCCGACCCGGAAACACCGGCTGCTTCGTTCAAGGTTGATGAAGCTGCCAAGAAGGTGATTCCCGCCCAGGGCATCGCCCCTGTGGTGAATCCCTACGACCCGCAGGCAACTGAAGCGGCCCTGCGCCTGAACGACGCCGACGGCGGTGGCAAAGTCACTGTGATTTCGCTTGGCCCGGATAGTGCCCGTGACGCGATCAAGCACGCGCTGGCGATGGGCGCCGACGAAGGGGTCCTGATTTCCGGCCCCGAATTCGACGGCATCGACAACTTCCAGACGGCAAAGGCACTCGGTGCCGCCATCCAGAAGCTCGGCGGAGCCGACCTCATCCTTATGGGTCGCGCTGCGGCCGACTGGGACATGGGTGTGGTGCCGACGGGCGTTGCGAGCATCCTCGACATCCCCGTAGTGACGCTGGCGAAGGCAATCGAAAAGAGCGGCGATTCACTCAAAGTCGAGCGCGTGCTCGACGACGGCTTCCAGACGGTGGAAGTGAACACCCCGGCCGTGATTTCGATTTCGAACGAATTCGGCGAGCCGCGCTACCCGCAGCTGCGCCAGATCATGCTGGCGGCGAAGAAGACGGTTCAGATCTGGGGTGCGAGCGACCTCGGCATCGGCGACCAGCTTGGCGCCGCGAACCGCGACCTGACGCTGGAGGCACTCTATGTGCCGAAGGTTGAAAGCAACGTCGAGATCATCGAGGGCGAAACGCCCGAAGAGAAGGCTCGCAACCTGGCGCAGAAACTGCGCGCAGCGAAGCTGATCTAAGGGAGGGAACGCAATGGCTGGAATTCTCGTAATCGCAGAAGCACTCGATGGCGCTCTCGCCCCCATTTCGGGCGAGCTCATTGGCGCCGCAAAGAAACTCTCGGGAGAGGGCGGTGGCAGCGTCACCGCATTGATCGCCGGGAACGAAACACTTGCCCAGCAGCTCATCGCTGCGGGCGCCGACAACGCAATCGCGGCGACGAACGCGGCCCTCGCCGATGGCACCGCGGACGCCTATGTGCCCGCCGTCGAAGCGGCGGTTTCGCAGTCGGGCGCCGATATCATTCTCCTTGGCCAGACCAGCCTCGGGCGCGATCTCGGCCCGGCGTTGGCCTTCAAGTACGGCACTGCCGTCGCGATGGACTGCGTCGAACTGACTATCGACGGGGGCAAGCTCCGCGCGACTCGTTCGGCCTACGGCGGAAACGCGCGCGCCGAAGTTGGCTTCCGTGGTTCGCCGGCAGTGGCCACCGTCAAGGCGAAATCGTTCGATGCGCCGGAAGGCGTTTCGGGCAGCGGGAGCGTGAGTTCGATCGACGTGGCGGGAACGCCTCGCGTGAAGGTGACCGGCACCAGCAAGGCCGAAACAACCGGCATCCGCATCGAAGATGCGCCGGTAGTCGTCTCTGGTGGCCGCGGCCTCGGCGATCCGAGCGGGTTCGCCATGCTCGAAGAGCTTGCCAACCTGCTTAAGGGTGCGACCGGTGCGAGCCGTGCCGCCTGCGACCTCGGCTGGTATCCGCCTTCGCAGCAGGTGGGCCTGACCGGTAAGACGGTTTCGCCGGGCCTCTATATCGCCGTCGCCATTTCTGGTGCAAGCCAGCACATGGCCGGGATGGCGGGTTCGAAGAACATCGTTGCGATCAACAAAGACGCCGACGCGAACATGGTGAAGGTGAGCAAGTTCGCCATCATCGAGGACTACAAGAAAGTCGTCCCGGCTCTGATCGAGGAGATCAAGAAGCTGGGATAGGTGGCGTGTGGTCATCAGTCGTAGGTCATAAGTAAGAAGGCCGGGTCGTGAGACCCGGCCTTCTTTGTTTGCGAAGCCGTCTCCTGGTAGAGGTTCTGATTCTCTCAGACCGGGGGAACGGCGGCCGTAGCCGCGGAGCGTTAGAAGAACGGGAACTCGGCTTCGAGGCCCATTTCAACGCGGCCGGCAGCTTCGTAGGTGAACTGGCTAATCATCACATGGGCGGCGGCCATGTGGATGTCGCGGAACTGGCGTTCAAGCGGGGTGGTCTGGAAGAGAGAACTCGTTCCGAGCGCGGAGTGAAGCAGGTCAACCGCATGGAGGCTTGCGCGAACGGCGTTGCTGGTGGCGAGGCGGACGCGAGCACGAAGCCTCGGGTCGTGGTCGCTCTCGCCAACGAGGGCTTTCTGCCAGAGGGCTTCAAGCTGCTGGTACATGTACTCGCGAGCAGCGGCGACCGCGACGGTAGCTTCGGCGACAACCCCCTGGATACGAGGCGTTTCGCGGAGGGGCCTGTCGGAGCCGTAGCCCACCTTCTTCTCGGCGACCGCGATGGCGGAGTCGATAGCGCCCCTGGCAACACCGAGAGCCTGGGCTCCATGGTTCGCGAAGACCGCCATTGGAATCCTGTAGAGTGCCCAATCCGACTGCGGAGGCGTGACGAGCACCTGGAAGCCGCGGTCGGCGGGAACAACCGCTCCTTTCACCTCGAAATCGTTGCTGGCGGTGCCGCGCAGCCCTGTCGTGTGCCAGGTGTCGTGGATGGTGACTTCGCTTCGAGGCACCATCAGCATTCGGCTCAAGTGATTGCCGTCGGGGTCACGCAGAGGCGCGTCCCCATCGAAGAGCATGCATTCTGCGGCGAACCAATCGGCATGGCTGGTTCCGCTGGCAAATGGCCAGCGACCGTTGACAACGAAATTCTTGCCCTGCTTTACCGCCCGCCCGATGGGCCGGGCGGTGCCGCACGCAATCTGACCATCACCCCACACTTCGCGCGCACGTTCGGGCGCGAAGAAACCGGAGAATGCGGCATTCTGTTGGCCTATCATCACGCACCAACCGGCGGAGCCATCGCCGGCCGAGATTTCTTCGACAACCATGGCAGCAGTCACCGGGTCCAGCTGGAGGCCGCCGGCGTTCTTCGGGACGGGCAAATGGAAGAAGCCAGCGCTCCGGAACGATTCGACCAATTCGGGCAAAAGACGGCGTTGTGATTCGATTTCGTTGGCGAGTTCGGCAACGCGTGGCGCGAGGAGTTTCGCGGCTTCGATGTAGCTGGATGTTGGAGCTCCTGCGGGCGGCGCTATCATGGGGCTGTCCCTGGAATGAGGATATGTCTTGGCGGGCATCGCCAGCGTTACAGGTGTTCTGCCCTGGCGTCTGTGAAGGCTGTCACGCCGGGCAACGGTGGCGACTTGAAATGCCACTGAATCCCGGGCGGGTGAACGCAGCAGTGGATTAGAAACCGACCTTGCAGAGCAAGATGGCACCGAGCATAATGCAACCATGAGGTTGCATATACACGCAGATGGAAGCTGCAATTAACGATCGCATCGAGAAACAAATCGTGTTGAAGGCATCGCCAGAGCGAGTGTGGAGAGCGGTTAGCGACGCCCGGGAGTTTGGCGCGTGGTTCGGGGTCGATTTCCTGGGTCAGCCATTCGTTCCGGGTGTGGCACTGATCGGCAAGCTGACCGATCCGCCAGAGTACGCGGGGATGGATTTCAACATCGAAGTGGCCGCCATCGTTCCGCCGCGGTTGATTTCGTTCCGCTGGCACCCCTTCGCCGGGGACCCCGATTACGACTATTCCGGTGAGCCGATGACGCTCATTGAATTCGTGTTGCGGCCCGAAGGGGGTGGAACGCTCTTGACCGTGACCGAGTCCGGATTTGCCGCTATCCCTACCGACCGGCGCAGTGCTGCGTTCGATATGAATTCCGAGGGTTGGCAACAGCAACTGGAGCGCATCGCGAAATACGTCGATGGTTAGCCCGATGGCGGAGCGCGCCCCGGTGTTCGCGGCGCTGGGCGACGAAACGCGGTTGCGGATCGTTGCACGGCTGGGCGAAGGAAAATCGTTCTCGATCAGTGCGCTCTCCGCCGGCCAGCCGTTCACGCGGCAGGCCGTCACCAAGCATCTGCACGTCCTCGAGGGCGCCGGGCTGGTCGAAGGCAGGCGGAAGGGGCGCGAACGACGCTGGCGGCTCAAGACGGAGCGCGTTGACGAGGCACGCGCGTGGCTCGATGAGATTTCGAGGCAGTGGAACGTGCGATTGGAGCGGCTGCGGGCGCTAGTCGATGCTCCGGAGCAGGATGAACGGTGAGCGGATGGGCGGCTCTGCGGCGCACGGTCGAACCCGGCAACGAGTCCGAGCTCGCTAGGCTGGTCTCAGTTGTAGGCGGCGGCTCTGGCTGGTGTGGCGCTGGTGCGGGCTTCCTGGATCGATTCGGCGGCGGCGGCAACGTAGGCTTCGGCGGCGGCTTCGTGGACGGGGGTGGCCATGAAGTGGATGCCAACCGGGCTGGTGGTCTGGCCGCAGAGGAAGCCGCGTTTGGCCATGGACGCGGCGACCGCACCCATGTCGACGCCTGAGGCCGCCCAGCTGAAGGCATAGAGCTGTGGTGCACCGTGGACCTTGACGCCTTCGATGGCTGTCAGTCCGGCGGAGGTCTTCTCTTTCGCCCGCATGCTTGCGGCTGCGAGGTCCTTGTATCCGGACTGGCCGAGGAAGTTCATGGCTGCCCATGAGGCTGCGATAGCGCCGCCCGGCCGGGTACCGGTGAATGTCAGCGACGAGTAGATGCCGCTCGGCCAGTCATCGAAGGTCCAGCGGGTGAACTCGCGGTAGGCACGTGTCCGGAAGCTGACGGTGGAGGCGGGCTTCGCCGCAAACCCCGACTTGTGCATGTCTGCGGAAATCGACGTGACGCCGGGAACTGCGAAATCGAAGGCCGGGACGTCGTAGCCGCATTCGCGGACGAAGCCGCCAAGAATGCCGCCAACGCAGGCATCGACATGAAGCCAGAGCCCGTGCTTTTCGGCCAACGGCCCGAGCGTTTCGATCGGATCGACGAGGCCGAGCGAATAGGTCGGTGCCGAGGCGTAGATGCCGATGGTGTTCTGAGAGATGGCGGCTTCGAGCGCGGCGGGGTTGGCTCGGAAATCATCTCCGACGGCGACGCGCGTGACGGTCATGCCGAGCAGGTGGGCAGCCTTGTTCAGCGCCGGGTGGGCCGAATGCGGAGCGATGATTTCGGGCCGGACGATGCCGGGCCGTTCGTGGCGAGCCCATTCGCGCATGGCGTGAATGGCAAGGAAGATGCTTTCGGTGCCGCCGCTGGTGAAAATGCCAGCCGTTTCGTCGTCTCCATGAAGGAGGCTTCGAACCATCGCGAGGACTTCGTTCTCCATGCGGGCGATGCTGGGGAAGGCGCGCATGCCGAGGCCGTTTTCGACGAGGAACATGCTGAATGCTTCGCGCAGCACGTGCTCGAGGTCGTCGTTGGCGTACCAAACGTAGGCGCCGTGGCGGCCATGTTTCCAATCGAGGTCGGAGCCGCGCATTTCGGTCATTTCGTCGCGGAGTTCGGGCCAGGGGCGACCCTGGAGAGGCATTTCAAGTGGCATGTGCCCGAGTCTACCCCCGTGCGCGACCGGGGCATATCAGATCTCACGGACCATGAGGCAGCCAGGGCCCAGGTCGAACGGGATTCGGATCTGGTAACCTCACCGGGCGGACTGGGGCCGCGATTCTCAGGAGTTCGAACCATGGTAACTGCACCAAACATCGGCGATCCGGCGTTCCTCGAAGACCCATTCCCGTTTTACGAGATGGGCCGCCAGATGAGCCCGCTTTTCGTACCGAATATGGGCATCTGGATGGTGTTCAAGTACGAGGAATGCCTCGCGATACTTCGCGATAATGCGTCGTGGTCTTCGGCTGGGCCGCTGCAAGACCCGGAAGCGTCGCAGGCCAGCATGCTGGGTTCGGATCCTCCCCGGCACACACGTCTGCGAGGACTTGTGAACCAGGCGTTCACACCGAAGATGATCGAACAGATGGAGCCGCGCCTCCGCCAGATTGCCGCGGAGTTGCTGGATGACGCGATGTCCCGTGGCGAATGCGACCTCGTCGAGGCGCTGACCTATCCGCTACCAGTCATCGCGATCGCTGAGATCCTCGGGGTCGAACCGGAGAAACGCGACAGCTTCAAGCGATGGTCCGATGAAGTTGTGGCAACCCTCGGTGGCGGCAACGGTGGTGGAGGAGTCAGCGAGACGACCTATGAAGAGATGCGGACGTACTTCTCCCGGCTCTGCGAGGAGCGCCGCGCGAACCCCCGGCAGGATGTCATCAGCGCCCTGGTGCAGGCGGAGATGGGCGGTGAAAAGCTGAACTTCGAAGAGCTCTTGCAGATGCTCATCCTGCTGCTGGTGGCGGGGAACGAAACGACGACGAACCTGATCGGGAATGCGGTGCTGGAGTTCATGGAGCATCCGGACGAGTTGGCGAAGGTAGAGGCCGACCCGGGGCTGATTCCGGCGGCCCTGGAGGAGGTGTTGCGGATCAACTCGCCGGTGCAGGCAACCGTGCGGCGAGCGACGAAGGACCTCGAGTTCCAGGGCAGGCAGATCGCCGCGGGGCAGCAAGTTGTGGTCTGGCTGGCGGCCGCTAACCGCGATCCGCAACAGTTCGCCGACCCACTGACTTTCGACATCGCGCGAACGCCGAACCGGCACCTCTCCTTCGGGATGGGTATCCACTTCTGCCTGGGAGCGCCACTCGCCCGGCTCGAAGCGAAAATTGCGCTGGAGGAGCTCATGAAGCGGGCGACGAACTTCCGGCGCACGGATGATCGGCTCTTGCCGCGGGTGCCCACGTTCATCATGCGTGGCGTGCGGGAGTTGCCGATCGCGTTCGACCGGCGTTTGGGATAAACGGGCGCTGCTGACGGGGGTGCTGCGCGGGTAGTTCCGTGCAGGGTCCGCAGCGCGCCCCGCCATGGCTGGCGGGGTACTGACCTGGGGCCGGGGTGGGCGGTTTCTCGGGGCTGGCGCGGGGCTTCCGGGGCGGGCCGACGGTGTAGCGCTCCTTGTCAGTCGTGGCTGGGGTGGGTGGGGGTTGGGTCAGGCGTCTTGGGATGCGGTGAAAAGTTCAGCAAGGTCCAATTCGAAGCCGGGGAGCACTGGCAGTGCATCGACGGTTCCACGAGATTGGAGGAACGCCGGTTCGGTGCCAGGACGGTATATGGTGATGTTCTTGAGGTCGGGATCGATGATCCAGATGAGGGACACGCCAGCGCGGATATAGAAGTTGACGCGCTCCGCAATCCGGCCCGGGCGGTCGTCGGGCGAAAGAACCTCGATGGCGAGGTCTGGCATTACCTCGACAGGACCTGTCACTCCACCCTGCCACCGCTCTCGGAGCGTGACACTAATATCGGGCAGGAAGATGCGCTCCTCGTCCCGCTGAATGTGCCGCAGCTCGGTGTTTCCGCGAGCGATCGGATTGACGCGAAGAAAGTTGCCAAGCTGGCGGACGAGTTCAAAAACGATGGCGCTGTGTCTGGGTCCGGGCATAGTTTTGGGAACCACCTCACCGCTAATCAACTCGAGGTAGGGCTTGGTCTCCTCCAATGCCAGGAACTCTTCGACCGTCACGCGCGTCGGGGTGGTCATGCGAGCAGTATAACACTCGTCCCCGGGCCACCCTTCCTGAGAAACCGAACGACAAGCGGGCCGACGGTGTAGCCGCTCCTTGCAGTCGTGGCTGGCGTGGTTGTGGTGGGTGGGTCCGGCGTCTAGGGATGTGTGGGTGGTTTCGTGCGGGGCGGGACGAGAGGCGATACTC
>JBATAT010000017.1:0-2309 GCA_049662005.1 Tepidiformaceae bacterium | reverse complement strand
GAACAGCATCAGGCCGATGGAGTTCTTCGGCGGCCAGGTCGCAAGGGCAAGGTTGACCACGATGCCACCGATCGCGGCCGTACTGAAAATGAAGCCCAGGTGCGACGAAGGATGCCCAAGGACGTTCACAAGGTAGCCCGGCATGAGGGTCGTGTAGCCGAACCCGCTCAGTACAACGCCCACGAAAATCAGACCCACCATCCGCACATCCGGGGTTCGGCGGATGTAGTTGAACCCTTCCATCAGGTCGATGCGAACTGAGGTCTTGTTCGCTCGCGGCCGCGGAGGAGTGGCATCCATCAGGCTAAGCACCAGGACGACCATCCCGAACAGGCAGGCCATCACGAAGTAGGTACCCGACGTATGGATCGGTTCGAACGCAATCAGGGCGCCGGCGACAAGCGGCCCGACGATCCGGGTCGTGTTCATCATCAATTGCGAGAGCGCGACGCCGCTGCTGAGATCTTCGCCACTGAGAAGGTCGCCAACCCACGCCTGCCTTGTCGGGCCCATCAGCGAATACATGCAGCCGAGGATCAGCGCAGCCCCCGCTAGCAGCAGGATCGTAATCAGACCGGTCGCGATCAGCACCGCGATGACGCCGAACATCGTTCCGATCACGAACTGGGCAAAGGTCAGCATGCGCTTCTTCGAAATCCTGTCCGAGAGCGTCCCGCCAATGGGGCTCAAGAACAGCATGGCCACGCCCTGGCCCAGGTAGACGAATCCAACCGCACCGTTGCGCCCTGTCAGGTCGAAAGCGACAACACCCTGCACCACCTGCATCATCCCAAAGGCGAGCTGCGACATCGTGGTGCCGATAAACAACAGCCGGTATTGCTTGTGGCTGAGCACGCTGAAGGGGTTCTTCCGAGCGGTCTGGGGACGATTCAACGGTGGACACGCCTTCCAACCGGCACCGCCGGTGGTTCAGCAGTATCACATCAACTGCCGCTCGCCTGCACGCCGTCCACGTAAATCCGGCCGCGCGGAGAAAGCCGGTACCCGGTGCCGAGGCTAATCGTCAGCCCCAGGTTTTTCAGCTTCCGCACGTTCAACTTGAACGCCAAAAGCTCCTGCTCTAACTGCGGAGCGAGGTCGCCCGCCCTCACTGCCTCGTTTCCCGCTATCAGTGCCAGCGTCTCGAGCGTCCAGGCGCCCGTCGCGCTTGCCCTGTCCAATCGAGCCAGCTTCTGCGTCAGCACATCGCGCTCCACTCTGCTCATTGTTGTGTCGGCCGCGAGGAGGTCGCGGGGATCCTCTCCCTGCGCCGTCCGAAACTCGACCCGATAAATCGGGAGGTCGACGGTGCCACGAAGGTCGTCGAGCAGCGTTCTGGCATCGGCATAGCCCGCACGCCGCGCCACCTGGTCCGATATCTCGCTCGCCGCGACGGTACGCACCGACTCCACAACAAGCCGGCCTGCGGCCGTCCGGTAGGTGTTGCCGGCCGTCACCTGGGGGCGTTTCCAACGCCGGAAGGTCAGGTCTATCGAGCCATCAGCGATTCCCGCAGCGTACTTCGATTCAAATTGCATCTCAGTACGACCTCGGCAGCCCCAGTTCATGTTGCCCGATGAAGTTCAGCACCATCTCGTTCGTCACCGGCGCGATCTTCATGACGCGCACTTCGCGCCAGTACCGTTCGACGTTGAACTCCTTCGCATAGCCGAAGCCACCGAACACCTGCAGTGCCCGGTCGGCTGCTTCGAAAGCCCACTCCGAGGCGAGGTACTTCGCCATGTTCGCCTCCGCGCCACAGGGTTGGCCGGTGTCGTACAGCCACGAGGCCTGGCGGATAAGCAGTTCAACGGTCTTCAACTTGGCATAACTATCTGCCAGGGGGAACTGGATGCCCTGGTTTTGACCAATCGGGCGGCCGAACACTACACGGTCTTTCGCGTACTGAACGGCTTTTGCCAGCGCCACCCTGCCGGTTCCGAGCGCCTCCGAAGCGATCAGAATTCGTTCGGGGTTGAGCCCATCGAGGAGATGGCTGAACCCCTTACCCACCGCACCGACCACATCTCTCGGGTCGACCGGCAAGTCATCGTAAAAGACCTCGTTCGAATCGACGGCATGGCGCCCGAGCTTCTCGATCTCCCGGATGGTCACATGC
Organism: Tepidiformaceae bacterium; assembly: GCA_049662005.1. Taxonomy (GTDB): domain Bacteria; phylum Chloroflexota; class Dehalococcoidia; order Tepidiformales; family Tepidiformaceae; genus Amarobacter. The sequence continues at coordinate 190 of JBATAT010000017.1, read as the reverse complement.
GCGGGGTCGAGGTTGGCCAGGAACAGTGTCATGCCGTCGGTGCGTTTCTCCGAGTCTTCCAGCTTGGCCGTCCTCGCCAGGAGGAGGACTTTCGTCGACTCCTTCGCTTTCGAGGTCCACACCTTTTGGCCAGAGATCAGGTACTGGTCGCCGTCGCGCCGCGCGAAGGTAGTGATGCTCGGGGTGTCGC
>JBATAT010000016.1:0-4726 GCA_049662005.1 Tepidiformaceae bacterium | reverse complement strand
GAATGAACTGCGGAACCTGACCTACATCGACCTCCCGACGAGCCATTGGCCGATGTGGTCCCGCCCGAAGGAACTGGCGGAGATCATCGGCGGGGTGGCGAAAACTGCGGGAGTGTAGGGCGTCGGCAGCGGGAGCTTCGCGCCGCCCTTTGCGTTAGTACCGATCGTCCCCGGTGTGCGGTGCCGCATTTCTCGAACACAAAGGACGCCAGGATCACAACGGCCCTCCCGAAAAACTCTCCGTGTTCTTCGCGTCCTTGGTGGTGCCAAACGAACTTCGCGCCCTTCGCGCCCTTCGCGTTAATTCGACCGGCCTAGATCTCCCCGCGGCGTTCATCGCCGTCCTGGAGCACGCCTTTCGCGCCGAGAGCAGCACCCATGCGCCGCATCTCTCGCCCGAGCCGTGTGGTTTTCTCGGCGACTCCCGCCATGTAGGTTTGCGTCGGGGTGACCTTCACCCAGAGGCGCCGCCGCGGCACGTAGAAGGTGATGCCGAGGCCAATCACCGCCATCGCGACTGCCACCCAGATGAACGTATCGCCGGGGTCGCGCCGGACGCTGACGCCGGATGCCTCGATCTGGCCATTGAACGTGTAGGTGTAGCCGCCGCTTCCCTTCACCGGCCGGCCCTTCGCGAGGATCACGTTGTCGTTGGCGATACCGGAAACGTAGAGGTAGGGCGTGCCATCGGCACTCGTCGGCATCTGCACGGTCGCGCCCGCATCGCTCGTCGCACCGGGCATATCGAACACCTGGACGGCAGGGATCGAAACGGCCGTCTTGAAGGTGATTCGATTGCCCGCGGCGACGACCGATTCGCCCGGCGCCAGCGTCTGTGGCTCGATATCCGGCCCGACGATGAGCATGGACATCTTCCCATCGATGATGCGCCAGGCGACCTGGTAGACCGGCCCGGTTTCCGCCCCAACTTCCGAAGGGAATGCGAGCGTCGCGGTGGCATAGTCGTCGGCGCGCGCAGGGGTGTCGCCGGGGTCGGTGCCCATCTGGGGGAGGATTCCCTCGAACAGGGTTTGGCCTTTCGCACCGGTTACGAGGAACGCCGGGACCGCCGTCGTCTCGCTGTCGAAGTCCAGGTTTGTATCGAAGACCACGCGTCCCGCCGCATTCGTGATGCGGAGGCTCGCGATGTCGTTGAACCAGGCAGCCTGGTGCACCTTGTAGCCGAACGCGCGGCAGGGGTCGTTGACGCTCGCCTTACAGCTCTTCACCTCGTCGCCGCGGCGGACCTCGATGAGGCTGTAGTAGTCGACCACGTTGTTGTCGCCGTCGAGCCCGCGGTAGGAGTCGTTCACCCTGATGAACATCTGATTTGGCCCGGGCTTGTCGAAGAGTGCGGCCTCCGGCGCCCCTTCGGCAAAGACGTAGGTGCGGTCGAACCCGGCCATCGTCGTCAAGAGCGCACCGATGAGCAGCATCAGCAGGGCGAGGTGGCTGAGGAACGTCCCGTACTGGCTCCACCCGAACCGGTCGGCGAAGAGGTAGGTCGCGCCCTCGCGCTCCGCTGCTTTCACCACTTTGTAGTGCCGCTTCCGAAGGAGCGATTCGACGGCCAGCGCACCACCTTCATGCGCGAACGCCGCGCGATGGTGGGCGCGTTCGAAATACGCATCGGAGACGGTGAGGGCAGGGCGTTGAACGCTCCGCCAGGTCGGCCGGAAGCGGCTGACGGTGCAAACGGTTACCGCGACGATGATGATTACCCAGAGCCCGTTGAACCAGGTCGAGTGGAAAACGTCGAACAGCTGGAGCCGATCCATCGGCCCGGTAAGGGAGCCGTACGTCTCCTGGCGGAGGCTCATCCAGGCGGACCGTGCGGCCGGATTGGCCCGCATTGGCCCGGGTACCTGCGGGAGCACGGTCCCGACAAGACCGGCGACGAGCGCCAGGCCGACCAGGAAGAGTGCGAATTTCACGTTCGTAAGCAGGTTCCAGATCGTGCGCAGCGGATCGAGGCCAGAGGGTTCGGCCACCTTCGTTTCACGTTCCTGGACTTTGGATTGGGGGATCGAAGTCACTGTAGCTTCGCCTCGATCTCACTCAGCTGGTCATCGGAGATGCGACCGTAGATGATCTGCTCGATGATGCCGTCCGGCGTGATCAGGAAGCTCATTGGGAGCCCGCGGCCCACGCCGTAGCCCGATGAGACTTCACCCGAGGCATCAAGCGCGACGGGATAGGTGACGCCAAATTCCTCCGTGAAGTGCTGGGCCGCGCTGTTGCGCTCTTGCTGATTGACGCCAAACACGACGAGGCCGTTGTTCGAATTGTGCTCGTAGAACGACTGGAGGTCGGGTGTTTCGTCGCGGCAGGGGCCGCACCAGCTGGCCCAGAAATTCAACAGCACCCAGTCGCCGCGAAAGTCCGTGAGCGTGCGCGACTCGTTGTCGAATCCTGCGAGCTTGAAATCTGGTGCTGCACGCCCTTGACGCGCCGCGGGTGATTGGTCCGTGGGATTGAGGCCGTCAGGCAGGTCGACGATGCCGAGGCCCGGCGTGCCGCTGCCGCCCGAACCACCATCGCCGCCGCGAAACTCGGTGTACCAGATCGCAGCGCCGACCACGAGCACAATCAGGGCCGCGAGGCCGAGGGTCGAGCCGGGCCCAGAGTATTCTCGCCGTCGCTGCGGGCGTTCGTCGGGGAGTTCGTCATTCGTCATTCGGGCGCTCAAACGAGGGTACCAGAGGGCCGGGTTCGGGGGAGTAAGGGCGTGGAGCGTTATCATTCCGCGATGGTTCCTACATACGATCGGATGATGCTTCCAATCCTTCAGGTCCTTTCGGATGGCTCCGATTGGAGCCGGCCCGCGCTTCGTGATGCTGTAGCGGCCAAGCTGCAACTGACTGACGAAGACCTCCAACAGCTCTTGCCATCCGGGACCCAGACCACCGCCGGCAATCGGATCAACTGGGCTTGCCATCGACTGGTTAAGGCAGAATTGGCGGCGAGTGTTGCCAGGGGCGTTGCTCGAATCACGGACGAGGGCCGAGCAATGCTCGAGAGGTACCCAGGCGGCTTCGGGGAATCGGAACTGCGCCAAATTCCTGCATATAGAGCATGGATTGAACACACCGCGACGCGCCCGGAGGCCGAACACTCTGCGCTCCCGGCCCCGAACCCCAGCAACGATACCCCGGAGGCACAACTGGAACTCGCTCATAGGCAGCACCGGTTGGCCATAGAAGACGAACTGTTAACGCGCGTGCGCCAACTTGAACCGGTTGGATTCGAACGCATGGTAGTTGGACTGCTGCTGGCGATGGGCTATGGCGTCCGGGGGGACGGAGAGCATATCGGCCGTTCCGGGGATGGTGGAGTGGACGGCGTGATTCGCGAGGACAAGTTGGGACTCGACCTCGTCTACATCCAGGCGAAGAAGTGGGCTGGAAGTGTGGGCCGCCCTGAAATCCAGGCCTTCGTAGGCAGCTTGGCAGGGCTAAAGGCGCGTAAGGGAGTATTCATCTCGACATCATCATTTTCTAAAGAGGCCTACGAGTACCTCTCGCGCATTGAGACAAGAGTCGTGCTCATCGACGGCCAGCAATTGGCCCGCTTAATGTTCGACACCGGTCTGGGCGTCTCCGTGCGACAAATTTTCGAGGTGAAGGCCGTGGACTCAGACTATTTCGACGACGTCTAGCCCCGCCCACACCGCCGCCACGACCGCCTCCCGGCTGAGCGACCCGTCGACAACCAGCCAGTGGTCGGGATTGGCCGCAGCTTGCGCGAGGTATCCCTCACGTACCTTGCGGTGGAAATCGAGGCCCTCGAGGCCCGTGCGGATCGCCTCGGTTTCGCCGCGCTTTCGGGCCAGACCAATTTCGGGGTCGAGATCGAGATAGACGACGAGGTCTGGTTCGAGGCCGGCGGTGGCAACGGCGTTGGCGGCCCGTACTGCCGCCTCGTCGAGCCCGCGCGCGTGCACCTGATAGGCGAACGTGCTCGGCGAGAACCGGTCGCAGATGACCGTCTCGCCCTGCGCGAGGGCCGGCCGGATAACGGTCTCGACAAGCTGTGCCCGAGCGACCAGGAAGGCGAAGAGTTCCGCCCAGGGGGTGAGTTTTTCGTGGAGCAGCCCACGAACCAGTTCGCCGGCGGGGGTTCCCCCGGGCTCGCGAGTCTGGACGATCGATATTCCCGCGGCGAGCGATCGCCCGGCTATCGCCGCGGATGCAGTCGACTTCCCGGAACCCTCGCCGCCTTCGAAGACAATGAATCGCGCCTGGTTCATGCACGTACAGCGTAAGCGGGAGTGAGCGGAGCCGCGACGTTCAATGCTGCGGTCATCGGCTCAAGAGACGCGATGGGAAATACCGAGGATTAGTCGACGGCGACGGGTTCCGGCGCGGGTGCTTCTTCCGATTCCGGATCTTCCTTCGCCACGCGTTCCATGTTCTCGAGACCCTGCATGCTGAAGCCGAGGTCGCCGAGTTCGCAAAGGAAACTGCAGTACGTGAGGCGGAGGGCACTGGTCGACTTATTGCCGACGTAAAGCAGGTTGCAACGCTTGCACCGCAGCATCGACGGCAAATCAGAGTTTGTCGTCGGGAGTGCCGCCTGGGCGGCGTCGTCGCGGTCTTCGGTCGTGGCATTCATGCTGTGTCGAACCTCATTCAATCTGATTATGCCTTATCTAAGGGTAACGTGCGCGGCACGCGAAAGGTTTCCAACGCCGATCAAACGAACTCGGAGCTTTACCCGGCGGCAA
>JBATAT010000015.1:0-7075 GCA_049662005.1 Tepidiformaceae bacterium | reverse complement strand
TCGACCGGATGCTGTTCGAAGCGATGATCACCACCGCCCGGCCTCGTTCACGAGAGCTGGTGGAATCCCGCATCCGGCAGGGCCTCGCTGTTTCGGATGCGCACTACGAAGAATCCTGGGATGCGCTCGCTACCTACAAAAAGGGTGACCGTCTTGGCGAAATCAAGACGCCGACCTTGATGGTCGTTGGCGCCGCAGATGGCCTTCTCGCCGCGAACCTGGCCGACTTCCCGCGCCTCGGAAACGCGACCCTGCATGTCTTTAGCCGCGTCAGCCACGGCATCCCCTACGAGATCCCGGAGGAGTTCTCCGAGGTCGTCCTCGATTTCCTCGAGCACGGGGTGGTCACAGCCGCGACGCAGATGGAGAAGCTCCGGGAGGCAGCGGCCAGCGCGCGGAAGTAGGCGCCAAGTCCAGTCCGGTGCTTCCGGCCCTCTGCCGCTGTCGCATCGCGGGAACGATGGCCGGTCGCTCACTCGCGGTTCTTGGGCCGTGTGGTGGGGTTGGGCCATTCGTGTCAGTACCCCGGCAGCGATGCCGCGGTGGGCTGTGCACACCACCAGGTTGCGGGGTTAGGAGTCGCGGGGCTCAGCCCCCGCTTAATCAACGGCATTTCCCCGCGCACCACGAACGAGGGTTGTGCGCGCCAGCCAGTGGGGCATCCACGACCGTGGCGGTGCTTCGCGGCCCTCTGCCGGTGTCGCGTCGAGGGGACGATGTCCGATCGCTTGCGCTCGCGGTTCTTGATGCGTGTGGTGGAGGCGCGAGCAGGCGTGTGATTAAGCGGGGGCTGAGCCCCGCGACTCCTTCGGGTTCGTGCCGGGCCGCGCGGGGCCTGGTCGGTACCCCGGCAGCCATGCCGGGGTGGGCTGTGCACATCACCACCGTGGCTGCGCGCCAGCCATCAGGAAGTCACGGCCACCACGGACCAATCCAAAACCCGTCTATCCCGCCTTGCCTTTCGCCTTCCATCGTTCCGCGTACGCTTTGGGGTGAAGATGGCCGACGACCAGATACCGAGTTGCCACTACTGCGAAAACCCGGCCGAAGCCGAATGCCCGACGTGCGGCCGCCTGTATTGCAGCGAGCACGGCGAAGACGTTTGCCTCCGCTGCATGGCGCCCGAAGCGGCCGTTCCGAACGCCGCGGTCTATCGCGGTTCGCTGCTTGCGCTCGTCCTGGCGACGCTGGTGGTGGTGTTCTTGCTTGTCCGGCCCCCTACCACCAAGAGCGGCAATACCCTCGCCCGCGACTTGCCAACGAGTACTGCGGCCGTGGGCGCGACAGCAACCCCCACGGAGCCGGGTTCGGGCGTGCAGCCAACCCCGCGAGCGGGAACGCAGGTGCCTTCGAGCGTGACCGCGACCACGCCGGCGGTGGGCGGTGCGACGACCGTCCCGAGCCCGACGATTGCCGGCAATACGTACATCATGAAGCCGGGAGACACGCTTTCGGCGGTGGCCGCCTCGTACGGAGTGAGCGTTGCCGATATCGTCGCAGCGAACCCGGGGATTAACCCCGAGACTATCGCCATCGGCACCGAGATACGGATTCCATGAACTGGCAGGACGACCCGGAACTGCAGCGAGAACGCTACCATGCGGGCGTTCGCAGCCGCTTGCTACGTTCGGTGCTTCTCTGGGGGCCACCCTTCCTGCTCGCGCTCGGGGCGCTCCTCTACTACACCTACGACCGGGCGGTGTTGGGCGGTGACCATGGGGGCACCTGGTTCCTCGTGATCGTGCTCGCCATTCTGACCACGCTCTTCGGCTTCCAGGCCGTGCAATCGGCCCTGGATTACTTCGGTACGCCTGTGACGAAGACGGGAAAAGTCACGCGGCGCTGGGCACGAAGCGATTCGTTCGTTATCAAGACGCACTACATCCGGGTCGACAAGATGATCCTCCGCGGGGATCAACTGGTCCTCGACGGCATCGCCGAGGGCGATACCGTGACGGCCACCTACTACTCGAAAAGCGCCGTGATCGTCTGGATCGACAAGCAGAAGCCGCCACCTGAGACAGACGGCGACACCCCCCCGCCGCTGCTATGACAGCCTCACAGCGCCGGTAGGCACGCGGCGTCCTACAATCCGCGACCATGACCGAACTCCCGCGCGGCTACCGTTCGATGCACGAATGGGCGGGCGACGAACGCCCACGCGAGCGCCTGCTCGAACACGGGGCGGAGACGCTGAGCGACGGTGAACTGCTCGCTATCATCCTGCGTTCGGGCATGGCCGGCGAGAACGTTGTCGATATGGCCCGCAACCTGCTCGAACAGTTCGGTGGCCTCGATGGGATGCTTCGTGCCGGGCCGAAGGCGCTGCAGCGCGCGAAAGGCCTCGGGCCCGCGAAGGCAGCACAGATTTCGGCGGCAATCGAACTGGGGAGGCGCGCACAGGCGCTCAGCCCGGGCGAACGCCCAGACCTGAAAACGCCGGAACGGGTATTCCAGGTCATGGGGCCGCGCCTTATCGGGGCGCGGAAAGAAGAGCTCTACTGCCTCGCACTCGATACGCGGGGACGCCTCCTCGGTGGGTTGAACCCGGTGGTGATGGGGTCGGCAAACGTCATCGCGATGCGGCCAGTGGAAGCCTTCCGCGAGGCGATCATCCTCGATGCCCCCTCCGTGGTCCTCGTCCACAACCATCCCTCGGGTGACCCGCGTCCGAGCCCGCAAGACATCTCCACCACAAAGACGTTCATCGCCGCCGGTAAGATCCTGGACCTCGATGTCGAGGATCACGTCATCATCGGCGCGAACAGCTGGGTGAGCATGAAGCGCGAGCACCTCGCCTTCACCTGAGCGTTCTTTCGGGGCTCGGCATCGGTGGTTCACTGCCTCTGCAGCGAAGGGGGTAGACTCTCGCCACTGGAGGAGCGCATGGCATTCACGGACCGCTACGGGCTGACACTCACAACCTCTTCCGCGCGAGCGGCTGAACTCTACTCCCGCGGGATAGACCACGCGCTGGCTGCCGAAGCACCGGCTGAGGCACGGCTGCGTGAAGCACGCGAGGAAGACCCGGGCTTCGCCCTGGCCCACATTGCCGAGGCCCGCCTGCTGCAATTCCGCGGGAAGATGGCTGAATCGCAGGCGGCGATGAAACGGGCCCAGCAACTCGCGCCTCATGCGACGTCGCGCGAACAATCGCACATCGCCACGCTCTCGACAGCGATCTCAGGCGACCCCAGCGGAGCGCTCGCCGCCGTCCGTGCCCACGTTGCCGACTACCCGCGCGATGCGTTCATCCTCAACCAGGCGTGTGGCGTGTATGGACTTATCGGCTTTAGCGGAAGGCTCGACCGGAACGAAGAACAGCTCGCACTCCTCGAACCCGCGATAAAGGCGTACGGCGACGACTGGTGGTTCCTTTCCCAACTCGCCTTCGCCTACAACGAGTTGTTTCGCCACGAAGAGGCACGGGTCGCGACCGAACGGTCTCTGGCGCTTTACGAACGCAACGGCCACGCCTCCCACATCATGGCGCACGTCAAATACGAAACGGGAGATGTCGAGGGCGGCGCCAATTTCCTGCGGGAGTGGCTGGTCGGCTACGATCCGGCCAACCAACTGTATGTCCACAACCACTGGCATCTCGCCCTGTTCGAGCTTGTCGCGGGCAACTTCGAACGCGCGATTGACCTGTACGACCGCGTGATTCGCCCCGAAGTGTCGACATCGCCCGCTCTCGGCACCGTGGCCGATGCAGCTTCGCTCCTCTGGCGGTGCTCACTGACCGAACCGCAGGCCTCGGCGTTGCCCTGGGATGCGCTTTCGGACTGGGCGAAGAAGGCGTTTGTGAAGCCCGGGATGACCTGGGCCGACGCGCACTGCATGATCGCCTGGACGGGCGCGAACGAGACTGAACGGCTCGCCCAACTGGTCGTTGAGCTTCGCCAGCGCGCCGACGCCGGCAAGGTTTACGCTGGCCCGATGCTCCCGGCCCTCGGCGAGGCATTCGAGAGTTTCGCCGCTGGCGATTGGGAACGGGCTGCGGATAAGTTCGCAGCAGTCCAACCAGAAGTCATTCGGCTCGGCGGCAGCCACGCCCAGCGCGATGTCTTCGAAGAGACGAACATCGAGGCACATGTCCGCGCGGGACGGCTTGAGCGCGCCCGCGTGATGCTTGAAGAACGCCTCGAGCGGCGCCAGAACGGCCGCGACTCACGCTGGCTCGAGCGGATCAACCGTCGGTATGCCGAAGCGGCCGCCGGCTAACCGCGACGGATGAGCGGACCACCACGGGTCACGGCTATTATCGTGAACTGGCGCACGCCGGAGGAGACCATCCGGTCGATCGCCTCACTCCAGGCAGCGTTCCCGATGAACCTACGGATCGTCGTCGTTGAAAACGGATCCAGGGATGATTCACCCGAAAGGCTGGCCGCGTACGTCCGGGCCAACGCGCTTGAGCCGTATGTGTCGCTCCTCGTCAGCAGCGAGAACCGTGGGTTTTGCGGCGGCGTGAACCTGGGCGTCGCACGCGCGATTGCCGGGGATTCGCCGCCAGACTTTATCTGGATGCTCAACCCGGATGCGGTGGTCAGTCCGGCGACCCTCGACGAGCTTGTGGCGGTAGCCCTCGAAAGCGGCGCCCAGATCGTCAGTCCCGGGAGGGCAAATACCCAATACCGGCATCCAAAGGCGTGGCCGCGAGTCTTCTTCCTCACGCCCTGGGCCTACAACAAACGGTTCGACCCGGCGCGAAGATGGGTCGAGGCCGGTCTCTACGGAGGGTCGTGCGCGCTGTTTGATGTCGAGCTCGTCCGCAAACTCATCTCCGTCGACGGCCACTTCCTGGGCGAAGAGCTGTTCATGGATTGGGACGAGTGGGAGTGCACACGGCGTGCCGCGCGCTGGGGGACCCGCATTGCCCTGGCTCGGGATGCGGCGGAGGACCACCCATCCGAAGGCAGGGTCTTCGGGAGTTCGCGGATAGCGGCGACGCGGCAATACTACCAATCGCGCAACGCCGTCGTTGTAGCCCGGCGCCACATGCCGTGGTGGCAGTTCTGGCCAGTGATGCCTTTGCGCCTCGTGCGCGATGCATCCTGGTTCGCACGTCTCCGCCTCCGGGGAGTACAGCCGAACGAGCGGGCCTACGTTCTCGGTGCTGTCGATGCCTTCCGCGGCCGAATGGGCCGCTGGAAGCACCATCCCGCCTCTCCTCCTGCCAGCCGCTGACGCCGTGCCGTGGCGCGCTCGGAGCTTGTCTCGTCGCGCCTCACCGTGAAGCGAAACGCAAGTGAGGTGAAGTGTGGCAATTTCAGCATTCGAAGTGGGTGACGGAGTGCCCGGATATGGCACGGCCGCTGCCGTCATCATCCGGGCCGCCATCGGCCTTTTCGTCCACGGTCTGTTCGGTCTCGGCAGCACAGCCCGCCTCGATCGCACGACCGGGATCGTGAGGCGGCTATGAACGACGAAGTGCCAGTTGGCCGGCTAATTTCGATCATCGTCAGCGTGCTCTCGGCAGCTCTCCTCCTTTCGCTGGCCGGCCTCGTCATCCTCGGCGCACTCGATGGCAGTACGGGGGTTGCAATCACGCTAACCCATGTGATCGAAACCCTCCTGGGAGTGTTCGTCGGCATCGCCGCCGGGAAGCTTTCGAACGAGGGCTGAGCCAACCGCAACGCATTCGCAAGGGAACGAACCAATCATGAAGCACTTTCGAGACGGGCCTGAGGTCATCATGCTCACTCAAGAGCGCCCCCGAAAGGAGATGCAAATTCCCATGAGCATGCCAGCACACAAGACAAAAGAACCAATTATGGATACTCCGGTCTCCACCAGCGACGGCTCCCAGTTCGGTTTCGTCAAAGAGATCCACGGAAGCTATTTCAAGATCGATGTGCCGATGGCGCGCGACTACTGGCTGAGCCAGGAATACATCGCGGACAGCACCCTCGACATGGTCACGCTGAGCCTCCGCAAGGATGAGGTCGACGAGCATCGTCTCTCGGCCCCTGGCCTCGAGGACGTTGAGGGCGAGACGGAGGATGGCGGCATTCTCTCGAGCGCCGAAGTGCTCACCCAACGCGAACACATGGAGCGAGAACTCGAGCTCCAGCGCGAAAAGATGCGCTCCGGACTGATCTGACTCCGACTGGCCCGATTCGAAATGGGGTGTTCCGCGGAAATCGGAACACCCCATTTTTCGGATCGCAACAAACTCGAAAGGTGAGATGGCGAACTGAAATGCTTTCGCCATGGTGTTTTCGCGAAGATGCAGCGAGCAACGGAGGAGACAATACGATGGATACCCCTGCAAACAGACTACGTGAACCAGACGTCGGCGCGACGGTGACAACGGTCGATGGCAAAGAGTGCGGAACCGTGAAGGAGATTCACGGCGCCTACTTCAAGATTTCCGTACACATGGGCCGGGACTACTGGCTGAAGCGCGACTTCATCAAGGAGACGACACCCGACCGCGTGACGCTAACGCTTCACAACGATGCCATCGACGAGCATCGGCTCGCGGAACCTGGTCTGGAAGACCCAATGGATCCGGAGATCCTTGAGAGCGCCGAAGTGCTGCGCGAAAGCGAAGTGTTAAAAGAGGAAGTGTCACTCGACGCCGCGAAAGCGCGCGCGGGACTCTACCAAACCTACCGGTAAGCGGTGAACCAGAGCAAAGACAAATGGCGGCGAGCGGCCGCCATTTCGCTATTCCTACGGCCTTGGCATCAACGCCATTGCCCGCCGAGGGGCATGGTCGCCAGTCTCAGGTTCAATTAGGCATTTCCCTCGGCACCATATCAGGCACCATCCGCGCATCACTCGTTGGCCATCACTTCCCCGAGAGCCGAAGGCCGGGCTGTGACCGTAGGTGGATCGCGTTCACCTGCAGCCAGTGGCGCGGCTCCTCTTCGGCCGAAGATGCGAACGGTCGCGTGAGGCCAACGCCGAGCAATACCTCAACACCATCACGCAATGCTCGATTGGCCGACTCAAATCGCTCCATATCCGGTTTCTGGAACTGATCCTTGTAGTAGCGCGCATCGGTCAGACTTAGTTCAAGACGCTCATACGGCAGGTGAACGCGGATGCTCGTCCGGTTGGCGTG
>JBATAT010000014.1:0-3464 GCA_049662005.1 Tepidiformaceae bacterium | reverse complement strand
GCACCGCGGGCGTTGAAGTCGCCCCGGCGGGCCCCGGCGATCTGGATGAAGATGCCGTCGAAGACCTGGCGGCGGGCCTCATCCATGTTGCAACCGACCGCGAGGAAATCCCGCAGGAAGCGCCCGGTCTGGCTCACCCCGTGCGAAAAGGCATGCCGGATATCACCGGCACCGGGGTTTCCTTCGGCCGCGGTCGCGTAGCGCAGGAAGCTGGCACTGTCGCGGATGGCCAGCAGCCCGAGGCCTGCGACTGGACATTGTTCGGTTCGGTAGGCGACCTCATAAATTCTCCCGGCCGCGAAACCGCCATCCACCGTGATCCACTCCGCACTCGCGGATTCGACACCATCCTCGACCCGTGCAAAGCGCCACGAATCTCGTGCCAACGACGTCGAACTCCCGGCCGGGGAATCGCGCACGGTAAGCACCGCGTCCGCCTGGGTGAGGTCTGCTGCCGGGTAGGGCTGGTGGTGTTCGCCGTCGCGGTAGGTGGGATGGGCGGGCCAGTGGGCGAGATGTTCGCTCGGCCGGTTCGTGAGCGGCTGGAATCGCACGCGAACCGTTGTCGCGGCAGGTTTGCCATCGGCTTCGTAGGCCAACGGCGCGATGAGGCCAAGGGCGCCGCGCCTCCGAACGACATCCCACTGCCAGGCGCAAAAGGCGACGGTATAGCCGCGTTCGAGCAGGAAACCGTCACCTGGCACGAGAGAATCGTCGAATACCGGCCGGAACCCCTTCGGCGGAAAGCTGAACGGGACGATCCCGGATCGTCCTCGGTTGACCACCGAGGTGTAGAGCTTCCCTTCCTCCTGCCGTTCGAGGGGGCGAAGCAACCGAAGGTCGGCCTGGAAGTGAACAAGGCCTGCCGCATCGCGCGGCGCGAGTGCGAGGTCGGCGATGCCGGAGTTCATCGGGTCGTTCGGGTCGCAAGCGAAGTGAAGGACGCCGTCGATCCGTTCATATGGGCCAGCGGCGCCAAACGGTTTGCCATCTTCGTACGGGCGGCGGCTCAGGATCTGAAATCGAGTAACGGTCATGGCGCGGGAGTCTACGCCTTCGAAAGCGGTGGCGGGGCCCGGAATGGGAGGCACCGGGCCCCGCGGAGCACGCCGGGGAAGCCTGGCGCGCGAATGAATCTTCGCTTCGGTGGACCCCACAGCGGGGTTGAGATCTGGTGACGCCGGTGGAGAACGGTGGGGCCGCGTAGACTCGGGCCAAAGACAGACTGGAGATTCACGATGGAATTGGGTGTTCGAGGAAAAGTTGCGTTGATTACCGGTGGGAGCGAAGGCATCGGCCGCGCGACTGCGCGGTTGCTTGCGGCAGAGGGTGCGAAGGTAGCGATTTGTTCGCGCGGGCAGGAGTCGCTCGATGCGGCTGCAGCTGAAATCAAGGCGGCGACTGGCGCCGACGTGCTGACCATCAGCGCCGATGTCACCAACGCGGAGGACCTCGAGCGGGTGGTGGCAACGGTCCGCGAGAGGCTCGGAGTACCCACCCTCCTGCTGAACAATGCCGGACAATCCGCGGCGGGCGCCTTCCCCACCGTCGCCGATGAAACGTGGGGCTATGACCTGGATCTGAAGCTGATGGCCGCGATCCGGCTCTCGCGGCTGATTGTTCCCCTGATGCAGGAGGCTGGCGGCGGTTCGATCGTGAATGTGACCGCGATCAACGGGAAGCACCCGTCGGCGAGTTCGATGCCAACCAGTGTGAGCCGGGCCGCCGGCATCGCCCTGACCAAGGGGATGTCGAAGGACCTTGCCGGACAGGGCATTCGCGTCAACGCGGTCTGCATCGGGCTCATCAAGAGCCGCCAGATCGGGCGGGCAGCGCTCGCGCGTTCCGGTGGAAAGTCGGCCGAGGAGGGGTATGCGGCGATGGGAGCCAACGTGCCGCTCGGGCGCGTCGGCGAATCGGAAGAGGCCGCGAACGCCATCGTCTTCTTGCTTTCGGATGCAGCGAGCTACATCACTGGGATCGCCATGAACATCGATGGCGGGATGTCATCCGCGGTGTAGTTCGATCCGCCGGCAAGTGTGCGGCCGGCCGGTGGATCGTGTGCCGCCGAGAACGGATGCTCACTGGCGGAGGAAAAAGATGACGGTGGAGCCCCAGCAGCGGTTTGTACAGTCCCAGCGCCTCCGGATCTCGTACTGGGATTGGGGGAACGAATCGGCGCCTCCCGTCGTGCTCGTCCACGGCGGGCGCGACCACGCGCGATCCTGGGACCGAACCGCGGAAGCCCTGCGCGCTGACTACCACGTGGTCGCGCTCGACCTTCGTGGGCACGGGGATTCCGAATGGACACCGGGCGGGAACTACGGGTTGCCAGATAACGCACTCGATGTCGTCCGCGTCATCGAGACGGTGGGAGCGCCGGCGCGAGTTGTCGCACATTCGTACGGCGGCTCAGTCAGCCTGGTTGCGGCGGGCACCTTCCCGGAGCACTTCGCGGCGCTTGCCGTCATCGAAGGAACCCACTCGCTGAACCCGCCCGATGAGGAACACGTTGGCCCTGCATGGATGCGGCGATGGGCGGACCGCGTTCGCTCGTTCGAAAGCGAGCAGCCGCGCGTTTACCCCACGCTCGAAGCTGCGGAAGCACGCATGAAGGAAGCGAATGCGCGGCTGCCCGAGGCGATACTCCCCGGCCTCGCCGCGTATGCATCGAAAACGATCGACGGCGGATTCATCTGGAAGTACGACCACTGGGTGAACAGCCGGACCTCGATGGAGTTGCGCCGCAGCGAACTGCCTGCGTTCTGGGAGGCGATCACCTGCCCGGTGTTGCTCTTCCTCGGGGGTGAGTCGCACTCGCGGCGGCGCCAGCATCCGGCGCCGGAGCTGCACCTGCGCAGTTCGCGAACTGTGGAGATCCCGGCTGCTGGCCACTGGATCCACCACGACCAGCCGGAAGCATTCCTGCGCGAACTTCGCCCTTTCCTTGCTGGCATTGGAACGCGCTAACCCTCGTGCGCGCAAGAGTCGCCCCGGCTGTCGAGCCATGCACCATCGTGATCGAGGGTGAAGCGCTTGCCTACGAAGTCCATCGCAGCAAGCAGCGGCGAAAGACGTTGTCGATCAGCATCGACCCCGCGCGTGGCGTGCGGGTGCTGGCCCCGGCCCGGACTTCGAAGGCCACGATTGAGGCGCTGATTACCGAGCGCGCAGCCTGGCTCCTGTCCAAAGTGGCCGAACAGGAGCGGGCACCGGCGCCGAGGCAGTTCGTCAGCGGTGAAGTGCTGCCCTTCCGGGGAAAGGACCTCCCCCTGACCGTGAGCGGATGGATCGAGGAGTTCATCCGCGTCGAACTCACACCCGGCGGCTTCAGGCTCTCCGTCCCCGCCAACCAGCCGCAATCGGAGCGCCAGGGCATGGTCCGCTTCGCCCTCCTTCGCTGGTACCGCGCCCAGGCCGAGGACGTGTTCGGTGACGCGGTTCGGAAGTCGGCGGCTGTGATG
>JBATAT010000013.1:0-5507 GCA_049662005.1 Tepidiformaceae bacterium | reverse complement strand
ACTCCACCCCGAACCCCACCCGCTACACTGGATCCATGCGCATCCTCGCCATCGATATCGGCACCGGAACCCAGGACATCCTTCTCTTCGATTCCAGTCAGCATATCGAGAATTCCGCCAAACTCGTCGTTCCCTCCGCCACTGAGATCGCGGCCCGCCGCATTCGCCGCACAACCCTTGCCGGCCGGCCTCTGCTCCTGACTGGAACCGTTGCCGGCGGCGGGCCTTGCTCATGGGCCCTCGCAGATTTCCTGAAAGCCGGCGGAACGGCCTATGCCACGCCCGAAGCCGCCCAGACCATCAACGACGACCTCGAACGTGTCACGGAACTCGGTGTAACGCTCGTCTCCGAAGACGAAGTCAAAACACTCGATGCCGATCGCGTGCTCCTCCAGGACCTCGACCTGGATGCGATCCGCACCGCGCTTGCTTCGTTCGAGGTCTCGCCGGATTTCGATGGCTTCGCCCTGGGCTGCCTCGACCATGGGGCCGCGCCGCCCGATGTATCCGATCGGCTCTTCCGTTTCGGACACTTGCGGCGGACGGTCTCCCAACGCAACGACCTTCTCGCGTTCGCCACGCGCGAAGAGGACCTCCCGGCCTACCTCACTCGCGCGCGAGCGCTCTGTGCGTCAGCGCGCCGGGAAGCACCCGTCGTCTTTATGGATACTGGCCCCGCGGCCGCCCTCGGCGCTCTCCACGATCCTCACGTCGCCGCAGCGCGCGAATCGCTGGTCATGAACCTCGGTAACATGCACCTGCTCGCCTTCCATCTCCGGGGCCGCAAGATTGCCAGTCTTTTCGAACACCACACCGGTGAAGTATCCGCCGGCCAGATCGTCGAGTTCTCCGAAGCGCTGACCCGTGGCACGCTCGAAAACCAAACGATCTTCAATTCCATGGGCCACGGCGCATACCACGCCGATCGCTCATTGGTCACCACGAGTGTGCCCGAGGTTGTCTCAGCAACTGGCCCCCAGCGCTCGAAAATCCGCGACACGACCCTCCGCCCGTACTTCGCTGCGCCCTTCGGCGACATGATGATTGGCGGTTGCTTCGGTCTCCTTCGCGCCTACGCTGAAGTGCATCCGGAAGCCGCCGACGCCGTCGAGTCGCGGCTGGGTACCTTACCGGGATGAACCCGGTGGTCCGCGTCTTCGCCGAACGCGCCGCAGCCCGCCGGGCGTCGCTGCTCTCCCTCACCGATGTCATCCCCGCCGAGTTCTGGCAGCGCCGCTCACCAGGGGACGAATGGGACGCCCATCACCACCTTGCCCACGCGCTCTCCGCCGACTCGGTTGTCGCGAAGCTCCTCGTCGCGTTCCTGGAGCACGGGACTCAGGAGACCGGTTTGGATGAACTCCTCGGCGATCGTGAGGCTGCCCTCACAGCCTCCCTCGACCTTGAGCCCGCGACGCTCGTGGCCAGCGGCCAGGCGGCCCGAAATTCCCTCCTCGCTCAGCTCGAACGAGTTGCTCCACCGAATCTCGAGGGTGAATTCCTCCGGGTCGCAACGCCCTCACCGTGGACACCGTCGGCATCACTGACGCTCTACACCTACCTCGAACAGTGGGCCCTGCACGACGCTGAGCACGAATTCGCCATCCGGGCGGCGATTACCACACCGCCGGATCTCTCGGCTGCTGCCCACATCCGCCGCCTGCGCTAAACCGGGCCCGCTTGCGCCCTGACAGCACCCTGCTAGGCCGATCGCCTCAAGGTCGTCGACCGCACCGCGTTCTTTCCGGTGCGCTTGGCCGAAAGCAGTAAATCGTCCGCGCGCTTAAGGACCGAATCGAATGGCTCACCACGGTCTCGCACTGCGCAGCCGATCGAAACCGAGGCCGGAGTCGCATCGAACACGCGGCCCCGCAGGCGGTCGGCCATCGCCGTCGCCTCCGCGAGGCTAGCCTGCGGCATCGCGATCACGAACTCCTCGCCGCCGTACCGCGCCACCTGGTCCGTCTTGCGAATGTTGTCACTCAACAGCCTGGCTACCGTCGCCAACACGTCATCGCCCCGCAGATGCCCGTACTCGTCGTTGATTCGCTTAAAGTCGTCCAGGTCGAGCATGAGTAGCGCGAACTCCTCCCCCGGGTCTTGCGCGATGCGTTCCAGGCGCTCCAAAAATACCCGGCGATTGGCGATCCCCGTGAGGGGGTCGGTCTCTGCGAGTGTTCGCGCGCGCCGTTCCGCATGGCGCCAGGCCGAGCCGATCGCGTGTGAGAGCGAAGCCATCGCCGACGTGATCACTGCCATCGTCAGCAGGTCCGCATTCATCATTGCCGCCTGCCCGTTGGCGTGTGTGATCGCCAGTCGCCCGAAGACGACGTTGAGGACCACGAAACACGCGAGGATCAGGTAACGCCACCCGTGGTATCGCCTCCCGTAGCCCACCAGCGCGTACAGGTACACGGCCCAGAACGGCGATTGGGCCTGGCCCAACACCACCCACGCCGTCGTGATGCACGAGACATCCAGCATCGGCGTAACTGCTTCCACCGCGCCAATCGGGCGGCCCGGAACGCGGTAGCTGAGAATGTAGATGGCGTGAACAATGTGGTATCCAGCGATCCATCCCGCTCCTACCCTGCTCGCGTTCGACTGGGTTCCGAACCAGCCCAGCAGGACCCCCAGCACGAAGAAGCCAGCGATCGCGCTCTGCAGCACGAGCACCTGCCGCTCGAGTTTCCGCTGGTCTCGCTCAGGAATCGCCGAGACGAAGCCCGGACGGTCCAATGTCATCGCTCCTCCACCTTCTGGGTAGAAGTTCGACACGTTTTGGCAACCGCAAAGTTGATTCTCGGTGACGCTCGTCACCAGCCCATCCGCGGTCGCCGCGAATTGCCGATGATCGCCGCTTAGATCGAACCGCCACGCTTCGTCGAAGCAGCCGAAAGTCGCCCGAGTTCGGTACACGGCGCGTCTCCATCGACATACTCCTTGACGATTGCGCGCCATGGCCCCTTCGCCCTCAGCCCCGCGAACAGCCCGGCCAGTCCGAAGTTGATCCGGGTGAGAAACACCATCCCCGCGGGCACATTGCAGTGACGGTTGATCTGTCCACCGAGGCCGTTCGTCATCGTATTGCGCCGAACCATCTCCGCGGCGAGTTCGGGTGTGAACTCCACCTCTTCGCCAAGGATTGGCGCCCAGTACCAGTGCATGTGCTCGTACACCTCATCCGTCGAAAACGGTGCCCCTGGCAGAAGGATGCCGACCGCCTCGGTCGCCCGCCGCCACTCTTCCCGATCGCCCGCGTTGAGCGCCCGGATGAGCCGCTTGAAGCCTTCGACCGTCGCATCCTCGAACTCGGCGACACAGCCGTAATCGATGAAGCCGATCTTGCCGTCCGGAAGGAGCAGGAAGTTCCCCGGGTGAGGATCGCCATTGAAGAGACCGTGCCGGTAGATGCTCCCGAAACAGAAGCGGTAAATCATTTCGCCGATGCGATTCCGCTCGTCCTGTGGGAGTTCCTGCGCCGCTGAAAAGGGACGGCCCTCGAGGTACTCCTGTACCAGCACCGTCCCACCCGAGAGCTCGTGGTAGACCCTGGGCACGCGCACGAAGGCATGCCCCTCGAACGCCTCGAAAAACCGCTGCTGCCATGTCGCCTCGCGCCGGTAGTCCAGCTCCGCCCGAATGCCGTCCTCGAGATCCTTCACGATGCTGCTGGCGTCGAGCCCGCGCGCAACCAGCCCACCGAACTTGATCATCATTCCAACGTTCGCCAGGTCGTGCTGGATGGCCTCGCGCACGCCCGGATACTGCACCTTCACCGCCAGGTTCGTGCCGTCGGCCAGCTCTGCCCTGTGAACCTGGCCGATCGAAGCTGCCGCGAACGGCTTGTGTTCGAACCGCGCGAACATCTCCTCGGGGCCGCGTCCGTATTCAGCCGCGAAGACCTGCCGCACCAGTTCGTAGCTCATCGGCGGCGCGTTCGATTGGAGCGATGCGAGTTGGGCCGCCATCTCGTCCGGGAGCACGCCCGCCATCAGCGAGAGCACCTGCCCCACCTTCATCACTGCGCCCTTCATCTCGCCCATCGTTCGCGTCACATCTTCGGCCGTCCGCAGCATCGCCCGTTTCTTCTTCGCCTCCCGCCCCTCGCCGAACGCAAGCTGGGCGCCCGCCCAGCGCGCCGCCGCCCCGCCAAGGAGGCGGGCCGGTGCGGCCGATCGAGTCAGCCGGTTTCCACGGATCGCGCGGTCGGTCAGGGTCTCGCTCCCGTTAGTATCCCCAGGAGATCACTTTCGTCGGGGTGACCTCGACAAGGACGCCGATTTCGGTGGAGGCGTCGGAATATCGCTCGCCCGCCGTCGCCCCGAGATAGTGGATCGCTACCTCGCGCGCGAGGCCCTTATCATGCGGAATCTCTCTTGCCCTGCCCTCGATTACGACTGCTTTGTACGGCGCTGTCTTCGTATCCACCACAACGCTGACGCGATCGTTCTCGCGCAGGTTCCGCATCTTTTTCGAATCGCTGCCCGTGTGGAACAGCACCTTGCCATCCTTCCACGCGTACCAGATCGGCATCGCGTGTGGTTTCCCCGTCGGGCCGCACGTCGAAACGATGGCAATGTGCGGCTCCGAAAGCAGCTCGTCGATCTCAGTTTGCGAAAGGGACATGCATCTCTCCTGGGTAGTCCCTACCAGCGTTGCCGAATCCTGCTGGGCCCGCAACCGCGCACTTAGCTGTACAGGCCGTGTTCTTCGATATACGTCAGGACTGGCCCGGGGACCATCTGCCGCAGTGCCTCCTGTGCCGATTCTCGCGCTTGCGATGAGCTTAAGGCCGCCGGCTGCTCATCGATCTCCAGGACGTCGATCTGGCTCGCGAACGGTCCCGCATTCTCTCGAATCCATTTCTCCACAGCTCCAGCGGTGACATCGGCGCGGTTCGCCGCCAGTACGCGCGAGCGTTCGAAAAACGGCGCCAACTCGCCTTCCATATCCGTGTAATACCGGGGCGCGAACAACCGCTCGAGGGTGTCGAACCCAACCACGAACCTCAGCGACAGCCGCTCACCGAAAGCCGCCCGCAAGGCTTCCGCCTGGTCGATGATCCGCGCCTTGTTCGAAGCCAGCACCGCGAGCCCGGGCCAATTGCTATGCAACGCAAGGAGCATCTCAACCCGCTCTTCCAGCGAGGCGCCATGAAGGCCTTTGTCAACGTTCCGCGTCGTTAACAGGGCCGCCGGTTGCGTAGCTCCTGCGAGGACCGCCGCCCGTTCGAGCAGGTGCTGATGCGCCACGGTCGGCGGGTTGAACGCCGAAGGAAGTACCACAACTTCGCCCACGAGGGCCTGCCCGGTATCGAACCGCTCCGCCGATGGCAGCGGACGCGCATCGAGTTCGTGAAGCCGGGCGCCGAGGTCACTCACGCTCGGATCGTACGCGGTTAGGCCGAGAGACGCTCCCGATGGATCGTCCATTCAATTCGGAAGAGCTCGTCCTGGGCCAGCCATTCTTGCATGATGCGACGGCACTGGTGTGGCCGCGCCTCA
>JBATAT010000012.1:0-11055 GCA_049662005.1 Tepidiformaceae bacterium | reverse complement strand
GGCGCGCCGCTAACTGCGCCGCATCGCCAGCAGTTCGCGCACCGAGAGGTCCTTCACTTCGTACACATGGGTTGCTATCCCATCAACGATGCCGGGATCGTGGCTCGCGCAAACGATCGTGCCGTCGTAGCCCTGGAGCGCATCGATCAGCTTGCGCCGTGTCGTCTTGTCGAGGTGGTTCGTCGGTTCGTCCAGCAACAGCACGTTCGTGGGCTGAATCAGGAACTTCGCCAGTGCCACCCGGCTGCGCTCGCCCCCCGAGAGCACCCGTATCGGCTTGAACACGCTATCCCCGGTGAACAGGAACTGCCCCAGCACCGTCCGTAGCTTCACATCCGGCGCGCCCCCGGCGACGGACCTCACCTCTTCGATCACTGTCCGTTCGTAGTTCAGGGCCTCGTCCTGGTGCTGATCGTAGTACCCGGGGCGAGCCCGTTCGGCCCATTCGATAGTCCCCTCGCTCGGCGCCAGCAGCCCGGCGGCCAGCCGCAACAGGGTGCTCTTGCCGCTACCGTTCGGCCCGACGAACACTACTTTCTGGCCCCGCTCCACGTGCAGGCTCACATCAACCAGCACAACGTGGTCGCCATAGGCATGGCTGATGTGCTTCACCATCAGCACGTCGCGCTCAGTTCGCCCGTGCGATGTGAGCACGAAATTCACTTCCGCGTCCTTCTTCGTCCGGTCGATGCGATCGATCTTCGCGATCATCTTCTCGCGCGATTGCACCTGGGTGGTCTTCGTCGCCTTCGCCCGGAAACGCTCGATGAAGCGTTCCTGCTTGCCGATTTCGCGCTCCTGCCGGGCCGCCGCCTGGTCCTGTGCCTGCAGTTTTGCAGCCTTCTGTTTCTGGAAGTCCGTGTAATTGCCCGCGTACGCATCCACCCTGCCGTCGCGCAGGTCGAAGATTCGCGTGGCCACCTTGTCCAGGAATTCGCCATCATGGGTCACAATCAACAGGGCCGCATCCCAGTCCTGCAACTCCTCCGCCAGCCAGTCTCGAGTCTTCGCATCCAGGTGGTTCGTCGGTTCGTCGAGGAGCGCGTTTTCGGGGCGGCGCACAAGCACCTTCGCCAGCGCGATCCGCATCTGCCACCCGCCCGAAAAGTCGCCACACAACTTGTCGACTTCGCTCGGCTTGAAGCCCAACCCGTCGATCACCCGGCCGATGCGCGTCTCGATCCGGTAACCATCCATCGCCTCGAACTGGTCGAAGAGCTTCGCCTGCTGCTCGATGAGCGCATCGAGATCGCCCTCGCCACGTTCGATGCTCGCGGCGACCACTTCGAGTTCGAGTTCCACCGCCCGCGCCTCGGGAAACGCCTCCCAGAGTTCCTGGACAAGGGTGTTCGAATCGTTCAGGCCAGCTTCCTGGCGCAGGTAGCCCATCGATTTGCCCCGAAACCCGGCGGCCCCGTCGTCGGGCTTATGCTCGCCCGCCAGCAGCCGCAGGATGGTGGACTTCCCGCCCCCATTGGGGCCAACAAGCCCGGCATGCTCGCCATCCCCAACGATGAAGTTGAGGTCGCGAATGACATCGACAGGCCCGAACGACTTAATAACGTGTTCTGCGTACAACATGAAAAAGAACTACTTCCCAGCGTGACCTCGCCCAACGTGGCGCGAGGAAGGCGAATCCAAGGTAACAGCGCCGTCAGCAGCAGGCGAAACTGCGGTGCCGCGCGATCGCGGAACCATCGCGTACCGCCGTTGGCCGGCTCACACCGGCCGTGGTCTGGCGGTTCGTACGCTGGAATGCCGGGTAGTCATGGATCGAGCGTACCAGATGCGTGGCCTCACGGGCCAAATCCTCGATCAAGCGGCGTCGCGGAGAAGCCGGCACTACGGAGTCGGAGCGGGCGCTTCTCCAACGAAGTACCCCGGCTCCTGGTCGATCTCAGGGTCGAGCCGGGCGAGTTCGTCCGCAACCAGTGAGTAGGCGTCACCGATGGCCGCGAACGTCGCTGGCCCATCGCCCGTGAGGTAGCTCGCATCCATTGCCTTCGTGCACGCCTCCGCCCAGGTCGTCGCTTCTGGCCCCTGGCGGGCGATAACGCTCGTGGTGCAGAGAATGCGAAGTTCCGCCTGGCGAGCCTGGATAGCACCAGTGCTCCCGTTCGGCTCACCCTTGATCCAAAGCGCAACGCTCGCCTCGGTTCCGAGCAGCTGAAGCGCGAACTGCTGCATCTGGGTTACGGTCGCATCGCTGCTGCAGGCCAGAGCCCCAAGCCGCGCGTTCGCCGTCCGGTCACTCCCCGCGACAGCCCCCACCGCCTTGCAGCCCTCCGCCCAGCCAGTCTTCGAGCCGGCGATCGCGACGAACTCCTGCACCTGCCGCCATACCTCTACGCTGTATGGGTCTTCGGGAGCCTCCGCCGGAAACCAGGTGTCATACTGCGCCTCGGGAAGCGTCGTTGCGGCCGGTGTCCCGATCGCCCTCAGGTAGTCCGGCACCGGTGCCGGTGGCACAACAATCGGTCCGACGATCGGCAACCCACCGAGCGCCGAGGCAAAGTCCGCGTTGTAACACCGCGCCGTACCAACGAGCGAAAGCAAGATAAGTCCGAACAACGCCTTCTTGATCACAGATTGATCATCGGCGCCAAACAGAAACCATTCAGCCACAAACTCCGCGGCTCAGTCCGCGTCCGCTTCCACGATCGGGCCCCGAGCCCCGGCAGCTGGTCGGCACGATGGAGACCCCTCCGCCCTCCGCCCACCGTCTATTTCCCACCGACGGCAGTGCTTGTAGCCACGGGCCCGGGTTAGAGGCTCTTGATCAGCCAGTTCAAGCCCAGGCCCACCGCCATTAGTGCACCGAATCGCATATGCAACTGGGCTGTTCGAAAGAGCGCCATGTTCAGCTTCTTCGGGTTCCCGCCTGCCCGGATCACCTCCACGATTGGCCGTACCAGCGGCGCCGTTCCGAGTGCCACGAGAGCCGGCCAGGGCAGCGCCCCAACCGCCCACGCCCCCACCAGCGAAACGTAGGTGGCGGCCAGCAGGACATACATCTCCCGGTTCGCCCGCTCACGCCCGATCACCGTCGCGATGGTGCGCTTCCCTGCTCGCCGATCAACCTCGATGTCACGCAGATTGTTCGCGTGGAGGATCGCCGTTACAAGGAACGCGATCGGCAACGAGGCGACGAACGCTTCCCAGGTGAACGCCTCGATCTGCACGAACGAGGCGCCCATCACAATGATCGGCCCCATGAAGAAGAACACGACGAGCTCGCCAAGTCCGATGTACGCGAGGTGCAGCGGCCAGCCCGTGTACAGGAACCCCGCCAGCGCACTCGCCAGTCCGATGAAGAACAGCTCCCACCCCGCGACCACACACAGCACGAGACCGATGATCGCTCCCACCCCGAAACAGACGAAACCAGCGACCAGCACGGCCTTCGGTGCCAGCAACCCGCGCTGAATGAACCCCGCCATCCCGAGCGAGTCGGCTCCGTCGGCGCCCTTTCGGTCGTCGAAATAGTCGTTCACGAAATTGGTCCCCGCGAGGAAGAACACCGAACCGAGAATCGCAAGCGCCGCCTTCCACAGGGAAAACGTCTCGTCCGCATTGAGCAGCGAACCCACCAGCGCAGGCACGACCGCGGCCGTGAACGAAAACGGCCGGGAAGCCTGGAACCACGTCTTTGCAGAGGTCACGCACGAAGCCTAGATGCTGCCAATGCCTCGCGGAAGTAAGCGAGCCGCGCCTTACTTGCCCCCGGCGAGGGTCGCCTCGCTCACTGCTGGCTCCGGTTGCTCGCGCGGTTCGCCGGGCAACCACCAGAGGTAGAGGAACCCGATCACCCCGGCAGTGAAGGAAGCCACCAGGATGCCGATCTTGCCCTCGTCGATCAGCACCGGGTTATCGAAAGCGAGCCCCGTGATAAACAGCGAAACCGTAAAGCCGACGCCACCCAGCAGCCCGACACCGACCATGTGCTGGTAACCCGTGTTCGATGGCAGCTCCCCGATCTTCAGTTTCACTGAGAGGAAGCAGGCCAGCATGATGCCAATCGGTTTGCCGAACACGAGACCGGCCGCCACACCGAGGCTTACCGAACCCGTCGCGGCATCCTTTATCAGGTCGCCCGAAAGAGCCACGCCCGCATTCGCCAGCGCGAAAATCGGGACGATCAGATACGCGACCCACGGTTGAAGCGTGTGCTCGAGCCGGTCGAGCGGCGATTCCATGTCGCGCGCTAACGATTCGAACTCGGCGAGCAGTCGCTCTGCACGTTGATCGTCGTTCTCGGCGCGTGCCCGCCGGTATTCCTGCAGAAGTTCGTCCGCGTTGCTGTCGAAGCTTCCCGCGCGGAGGTATGGCCGCGAAGGCGTCATCATCGCTAACAACACGCCCGCAATCGTCGCGTGGATCCCGGATTCGAACACCGCCAACCAGAACGCGATCCCCAGCACGGTGTAGACATCGACGGAACGCACGCCCATCCGGCTGATCGTGATGATCAGCGCCGCGATCGCCACCGCCCAGGCGATCGCCTCGATCGAAATCGAATCGGTGTAGAAGAGGGCAATCACCACGATCGCACCCAGGTCATCGGCGATAGCCAGCGCGAGCAGGAACACCTTCAGCGAGAATGGTGCCCGCCTGCCCAACAGTGCGAGCACGCCGACCGCGAAGGCGATATCCGTCGCCATCGGGATACCCCAACCTTTTGCCCCTTCGCCGCCCGCATTGATCGCCGTGTAGATGAGCGCTGGCACGATCATCCCGCCGAGAGCGGCGGCCACCGGCATCGCCGCCTTCTTCTTTGTCGAAAGCTCGCCATGCACCAGTTCGCGCTTGATCTCCAGCCCGACCACGAAAAAGAAGATCGCCATCAGCCCGTCGTTCACCGCGTGCCCGACTGTTTCCTCGATGTGGAGGAAGTTCAGGTCGACGCCAATCGCGGCGTGCCAGAGATCGAAATACTGCTCGTCCCACGGCGAATTCGCCCAGACGAGGGCGATGGCCGCCGCCACCAGCAGCACGATGCCGCCGGAAGCCTCGATATCGGCGAACCGCGCCGCCGGCTTGTAGAAACGCTCTCGGACGAACTGGCGCCCCGCGGCCGCCACGGGATGGAGGGGTTGCTGGTTACTCACCCGCGTATTCAACCATG
Organism: Tepidiformaceae bacterium; assembly: GCA_049662005.1. GTDB lineage: Bacteria > Chloroflexota > Dehalococcoidia > Tepidiformales > Tepidiformaceae > Amarobacter. The sequence goes on along the minus strand of JBATAT010000012.1, from coordinate 5,930 downwards.
AAGCATCTTTTCGGTCAGAAACGGGTGCAATAGCGTGCACGCGTCTGCCCGCCGGTTTTGGTCGAGCTCGCCACCGAATCGCCACGCTCAGGAACGCATCTGGCACTCAATTTGCGCGTTTTCACCGGCCGTCGACCGTTCTGACGGAACTCGTCACCCACACCGCGAAGAGTTTACGCACCGGTTACCAATCCCGGCCCACCACCGCTGTTTCGCCATCTACGATTGCCGAATTCCCAGACACGAGCATGAGTTACTTGAAGACCATCCCACGCTCCACCGAATCGGAACCGGCCTCTCGGGCCGTCACGGTCGTTTCGCCCGGCGCCCGCGATGTCGTCTACCTCGATCAGTCAGCCTCGATCGAAGTCATCACCGAAGCGCTGAAGGCCTGGGGCATCCGCGTGCGCGAAGAACGTAAGCGCGAGGCCGCCGGGTCGTCCGCGGCCTCGCCAGCTGAAGCGGTCGAAGCCACCTGGCAGACCACCCGGTCCGATACCCCCACCCCCACCCGCCTCGAAAATGTCCTCTCACCGCTCTGGTTCCCTATTCGAGAACTCCCCACTGGCGCCGACCCCGCCGCCCCATGGGCCTGGTTCGTCCGCGCCGCCTGAGATCGCTTGTGACCGGTGATAAGCTCAACCGATGGGCATCAACTCATGGATTTCGCGATCGTTCGTTTCGGCTGTAGCTGCGCTCGTCGTCGCGGTAACTCTTGTGAGTTTCGCCCTGGCTGCGCTCGCCGGTGATTTCAGCCGTCCCGCCGTAGCGGTCGTCATGCTCATCGTCGGCGGCCTGTTCCTCCTGGTAGGGGCAGTCACCAGCGGTGCCATGCCCTTTCTTGGCTCCATCCCCGGCACCGACCCGGGCATCAACTACACCAACACGCTCCAGACCGAACTACAACTCCAGCAGTCGCTCCAACACGAAACAGTTCGCGCCGATCTCGCGCGCCGCAGGCGCCTCGGCCTTCGCCTGTTGGCCGCAGGCGGCGCACTCGTCATCATCGCGCTTCTCATCGCCTGAGGAACGGTCAGCTTTCACGATCGGGCGGCTTTCCGGCGCGCGATTCTCAACGCGTTTTCTTTACACAACGATGTAAGCAAGCGTACAACATGGGGGCCTGGCCATTCCGCGCGCACCGCGGCTAATCGATGGCCGGCAAGGAAGGTCCGATCCCATGAGCATGGCCCCCGCCTATCCGTTTGGCCTCGATGTCGAAGACGCTCAATCGCAAAGCCGCCTCACCGTCTTCTTCCGCGGGCTCCTGATCATCCCGCACATCATCATCCTCTATTTCATCGGCCTGGCTGTTGGGATCATCACCTTCATCGCCTGGTTCGCGATTCTCTTCACCGGCAAATACCCGGCGGGGATGCTCCAGTTCTCGGTCAATGCCATGCACTGGCAGGTTCGAAGCAGCGGCTACATGCTCTTGCTCACCGGCGCCTATCCCCCCTTCGCGATGGGCCCAGATGAGGCCTATCCCGTGCGCTTTCATGGCGAAGGCCAGGTCGAAGGTCGCAATCGGCTCACCGTCTTCTTCCGCTATTTCATGGTCATCCCGCACATCATCGTGCTGGCCATCCTGATGATCGTCCTGTACGTCGTCTACTTCATTTCCTGGATCGCCGCCCTCATCACCGGGTCGGTCCCCGCAGGCATGCACAACTTCATGGCCGGCGTCCTCCGCTGGGGCACTCGCCTGAACGCCTACTACTACCTCCTCACCGATGACTACCCGCCCTTTAGCATGAGCTAGAATTCCTGGGGCCGGTTTCGCCGCAAAGGTGGACGCGCCGCGGGAGCGACGAACGATGACCACTCCACCGAATTCCAGCGACGAGTCCGCCGAACCGGGATCGGCTGAGGCCGCGCCGGCCCCGGTTTCGTTGCCGGATGAGCCCGGCGAAGCCACTACCAGCCCGGCCGTCGAACCGCCACATCCCACGCCGCCCCCCTCAAGCGATAGCGGCCAGGAGATGCTCGATCGGCTCCGCGCGCGCGGCCTCATCTCCCAGGAGGAGTTCGAAGCTCGCCGCGCCTCCCAGCCCCCATCTCCACCACCGCCCCCTCCGGGCCTTCGCTTCGGCCCCCAGCCGGACCAACCCGCACCGCCCCCGTCCACGCCAGCCGCCGCATCGGCTCCGCCACCACCGCCGGACTACCCGGCCACCCCGAAAGCCCCGACGCCCCCATCCGATCCCTACCCAACACGCTTCGATGTCGCCTACCCCGACGGCCTGAACCGCGGAACCACCTTCATCCGCGTCGTCCTGCTCCTGCCCGTGATGCTCGTGCTGAGCCTGCTCTCGTACTTCAGCTACGCCGGTTCGCTCATGGGGTTCACCACCGTCTTCTGGCGAAGGAAATATCCGCTCTGGCTCTTCACCGGTCTCGCCGGCGCCAACGGCTATGTCGCCCGCAGCACCGCCTACTGGCTGCTCCTGACCGACCAGTTCCCGAGCTTTTCGCGTGAGGATAGCCCGGTGCTCCTCGAGTTCGACGAGCCGCCTTCGGGCCACCTGAGCCGCTGGCGCGTGCTCTTCTGGAAGTCGATCCTCCTCATCCCCCACTTCATCGTGCTCAGCTGCCTGATGGTCGCCGTCTTCGCGGTCACTGTGCTCGCCTGGTTCGGCATTCTCGTCACCGGCAACTATCCGCGCGGATTGTTCCAATTCTCAGTAGGCGTACAGCGCTGGTACTGGCGTGTCGTGAGCTACTTCAGTTCCTTCAACGACCGCTTCCCGCCCTACGCCCTCTCCGCCGAAGCTGGTCCCGCCAGCAACTCGTCGACGGTCATCAACGGGGTCATCGGGGGGATAGCTGCTGCTGGCATCGCCACCCTCGTCATCGTGGCGGCGATCGTTGGCAACAAGCCTCAGACGATCGATAACGTCGACTACGCCAGCCTCAAGGCTGGTGAGCAGCAGCCGGCCGTGAGCTTCAATCCCTCTCTTGGGGATGGTGAAGTCCTCTTGCGGCTCATGGCCGCGGTCGACCCCGGCGATGCGCTCGCCCAGATCCTTCGGCCTGCTCCTGGCGAGCGGATGATCGTCTTCCAGTGGGTCCTTGTGAACGCAGCAGACCGTGATGCACTCGTAGCGGCTAACGCCCTTCGCCTCTCGTTCGAATACAGCGACGACGGAGAGACGAAGTCGAAGTCCGAAGCCGCCGTGATCGTCGGCGTAAACAACGTCACTGCACCGGCGAATGTTGGCGGCGGCTCGACTGCCGTCATCCAGGCACTCTTCGTCGTGCCAGAAGATGCCGAACCGCGCGAACTTCGCTTTCGTTATGGGTTCGCCGGCCAGGGCGGGGTGAAGTACATCTTCGATTAAGTGCTCAGTTGCGCCTGAGCGTAACTCCGGTAAAGCACCCCCTTGACAAGTCAATTCCAGGGAGTACTTTGGAGCCAGACACCGCGATGAACCCACCCGCGCTGAAGAGGCACGGGAGCCTGGTTTCACCGCACGACGCAAGGAGTAAGCCTATGCAACGCATGAAGCTTCACCTCGTCTATGGAGTTTGGATTGTGCAGAGAGAAGGCCTGTAATTGCGCAGGCCAGGCACGGCAGCCATTCAGGACAGGTGTCCTCGATAACTGCGAAATGAGCCGGGCGTCACGATAAGTATCTTGCACGAAGCAGCACGACCCGGATTGCTCCCCTCGGGAGTAGCGTTCGACACCACAGTCCCTGAGACATGAAATGGCACACTCTCTCCCGGCGGGCCTCCCGGTTCAAAGGAAGAGGAGCAAAAGAAAAACAGGCCCCGAACACGTTCGGGGCCTGTTAGCGTCTCGCCACGCGAAACCTTAGAAGATCAGGATGATCAACAGGACGACGAGCACGATCGTCAGGAGGCCGCCACCGCCCCAGGCGTAGGCATGTCCCTCTTCCTCGCTGCTCCGGTTGCGTGCTACCTGGATGGCCTGCTTGATTCGTTTCATGTTGAATTCTCCTTCCGTGGTCACCATTGTTCGTGAAATGAACTAAAGAAGGCCTTTCCGCAGCGGCGCAAAACGTTGCACTTCCATTTCGCTTGCCACCAAACCCCACGGCTTCAAGCGCGCGCCGTCCTTAACCGTGCCCGGAACGTCCCACTTCGCTAGGCTTCCCTTGTGTTGCGAATAATCCGAACCGCTGCCGCCCTCCTCGTACTCGCCCTGGCCGTTTCTCCCGGCCTCGTCCCTGCTCGTTCTTCCCGCGCGCTCACCGTCGAAACGGTCGAAGTCAGCGAAGCGGGCTTCAACCCCGGGTTCTGCCGGATGAACCGAGAATTTATCCAGTTCCGTAACGTGGGCAGCAGCACGATCCGGATTGGCAAGCCCGGCGTCATCGCTGGCGACCCACCGTTCGATATCCGCGTTATCGAACCCGGGCAACTCTCCCCGAAAACCTCCATCCCGTACGGCGGCACGACCGAGTTCATCGATGTCGACCACCCGGACCATTCGCTGCAGGTGCTGACCCCCACCTTCGTCACCTACTGGGATCCCATCTGCACGCCGGACCCGAACTTCTCCCCACCGCAGCCGCCCTGCCGTGGCAACGAATACTGCCTCCGCCTTCCACTCGTCGCTCACGATTAACCCTCCACAACACCGTTCTGCTTTCCCGTTTGGCCTTCTCTGGTTACGGTGAGTTCGCCCGTGGTGGGGTGGAACCTGAGGGTCGTGCTATGTCTCTACGTTCCTATCGGCCGCTGTTTGCGGCTGTCGCGCTCGCAATGGCGCTCTTCGGCGCAATCTCCCTGGCAGTCTTCGGCGGCGGCGAAACACCCGCTGGCGCTGTCACTCGCTGGACCGTGGAAGTCAGCACCCAGGGGTTCAATCCCCGTCAGTGCAATATCGTCCGAAACGATGAGGTCCAGTTCAAAAACATCTCCAGCGTCAATATCCGCGTGTATAAGCCCGGAATGTTCGGGTTCCCCGACGAACCGGACTGGACTCTCGAACCGGGCGAAACTTCCGGCTCGCTGAAGTTCACCGCTGGCGGCAGCTTCGAATACTTTTCCGAGTTCGGTGATTCCGTGACCGTGTTCACCCCAAACACGGGCAACGGCACCCCGGGCTGCTTCAAGGAAGCACCAACACCCACCCCGACGCCCACCTTCACGGCGACACCAACCGCAACACCGCCACCACCGAGGCCGGCCAACTGCACCTGGACCGGTTGTGCCGTGACCATCGGCCTCGCCGCCGACGGCCAGTAGCCGCCCAAGCTGCCCAACAGTGGTTAGAATCGGCCCGTGGAGCTCGCCCGTATCGCCGCGCCCTCCGGCAGCCTTCAGGCCGCCCTCGCCGCGCCGCGCCACGAAGGCCCCCGGCCCGCCATCATCCTCATCCACGAGGTCATGGGCCTCAATGCCGACATGCGCGCGAAGGCCGAACGGTTCGCTCAGATGGGCTATGTCGCCCTTGCACCAGACCTTTTCTCCACGCGCGGCCCGATGCCCCTCTGCATCATCCGTACCGTTCGCGGCCTGAAGGACGGCGAAGGTCCCGTCTTCGACGATCTCGAAGCCTGCCGCCGATGGCTCGCCGCGCGGCCGGAAGTCGATGCTACCCGCATCGGCGTCGTTGGCTTCTGTCTGGGCGGGGGTATCGCCCTGCTGTTCGCCGTTCGTGCACCGCTCGGAGCCGCCGCCACCTTCTACGGCGCCGTTCCCGATGCCCAGGATGATCTCGATGGTGTCTGCCCGGTCCTTGGCGGCTATGGCGGGCGCGACCGGGTGTTCGGCAAGAACGGCCGAAAACTCGCCCACCACCTCCAGGGCCTCCAGGTCGCCAACGATGTCGTGACCTATCCTGCATCCGGCCACAGCTATATGAGTGACCATCGTGGAGTGATGGCGAAGCTCGGCGCATGGGGGCCACTACGGGTCGCATTCAACGCGAAGGACGCCGAACACAGCTGGGCGCGGCT
>JBATAT010000011.1:0-2568 GCA_049662005.1 Tepidiformaceae bacterium | reverse complement strand
TGGAAGCGTGCCGCGCTCTCCTGGACATCCACGTCGAATGCTCGGAATTCCGAAGGATCGAACCCTCGTCCGGCGCCCCAGTTGATTCGCCCGCCCGAGAGCACATCGAGCATTGCCACCTCTTCCGCGAGGCGGAGTGGGTTGTAGAACACCGCCAGCGAAACCGCCATGCCGATTCGCAAATTCTTCGTTCGCGAAGCAACGTTCATCGCCATGAGGTGCGGCGATGGGCAAACGCTGTACGTATTGAAGTGGTGTTCGGCCAGCCACACGCCGTCGTAGCCACCCTCGTCCATGATCGCAATTCGCTCGTATGCGCGTTCGTAGACCGTTGCCAGCGGGATGCGCCGGGACCATGAGAAGAACTGAAGAACGCCAACTTTCATGGTCGGAGAGCTTACTTCTTCGTGGAACAGCGAGCACCACATCGGCATTCGCCGCTAGAATCCCCGCACCTCGCGAGCGCAGGAGTCTCCCATGCCCGGCCCCCTCGATGGAATTCGTATCCTCGACTTCACGCGCTTTCAACAGGGAACCTTCGGAACCCTCCAGCTCGCCGACATGGGAGCGGATGTGTGGAAGGTTGAACAACCCGGTGGCGACCCCGGACGGACACTCGGCAACCACATCGGTGGCTACTCGTCGTACTTCGAATCGCTGAACCGGAACAAGCGCAGTCTCTGCCTGGATCTCTCGAAAGCCAGTGCCCTCGAGGTCGTCTATCGGCTCGTTCCCCAGGTCGACATCCTCGCCGAGAACTTTCGTCCGGGCACGATGGACCGCCTCGGGCTCGGTTATGAGCGCCTGCGTGGACTACACCCCGGTCTCGTCTATGCCTCCGGAAGCATGTTTGGGCCGAACGGCCCGCGGGCAACCGACCCGGGCTACGACACGATCGCACAGGGCGCGGGCGGGATCATGGCCTTTACCACCTCCGAGGGGAACACGCCTCATGGCGTCCAACCTGGCCTCGCCGACCAGACCGGCGGCGCCATGCTCGCCTCCGCCATCCTCGGCGCACTCGTACACAAACTGCGCACCGGCCAGGGCCAGAAGGTCGACGTTTCGCTCTATGGCTCGCAAATTGCCCTCCAGGGAATCCATGCGGCCCGGGCGTGGACGGATCACCCGCTTGCGCCGCCCGGGAAGTCGTCCGGCGTCTTCAGCCATCGCGCGCTCTGCCTCGACGGCCGCTGGATAGCGTTCGGGTTCCTCGAAGCCCGTCACTTCCCGAAGTTGGCTACGGCGCTGGACCTCGGATCGCTGGTCGATGACCCGCTTTACGCAACCGCTCCCGCCCGCGGTCAAAACATGGGCGCGCTCGTCGAACTGATCGACAGCCAGGTCATCCAAAAGGAGAGCGCGCAGTGGATCGAACTCCTGCGAGCCGCCGACGTCCCCTGCACCGTCATCCAGGATTACGCGATGATTCGCACCGATCCCCAGGCCCTCGCGAATGGCTACGTCCACGAGACCGACCACCCGAAGTGGGGTAGGGTCGCGACCCCGGGTCCGTTTGCGTTGCTTTCGAAAACGCCCGCCGAGGTACGCCGCCACGCTCCGATTTCGCCCGGTGATCACTCGGCCGAAATCCTTCGCGAAGCCGGCTTCAGCGCGGAGGAGATTGCTGCCATCGCGCAGGAAGGTGTCGTGATCGGCGAAGGCCTCAGCGGATGATGCATCTGCACGCGCCGCAAACTCCACCACACAAGGAACGACGATGAGTGATGCCCAGCATCCAGCCATTCCCAAAACAGCCCGCGCGGCCATTTGGGTCGAAAATAATGTGCTCGGTATAGAGACCGTGCCGGTGCCAGGACCCGGCGCGGGTGAGGTGCTCGTTCGCATGCGCGCGTGCGGCATCTGCGGGAGCGACCTTCATGCGTTCCACACAGCCGCGCCCCGCCGTCACATGCCCGGAATTGGCCCTGGGCACGAACTTGCCGGTGAAGTCGCCGCCCTCGGCCCTGGAGTGGCCGGCCCGAAGGTTGGCAGCCGCGTGGCCATGTTCCCGGGACGCGTCTGCGGCCGCTGTACGTTCTGTCGCGGCGGACTGGTTCACCTCTGCCCCGAACTTCGCATCGCCGGGGGAGGCTATCCAGGTGGGATGGCGGAATACTTCCTCGCCCAGGCGGGATACCTGTTCGCGATCCCGGATGGCATGAGTTGGGAGGTCGCCGCGCTTTCGGAACCGTGCGGCATCAGCCTCCACGGTCTCAAGCGCGCCGGAATTCGCCGCGGCCAGAATGTCCTCATCCTCGGGGCAGGCACGATCGGCCTGTTCGCAGCCCTCGTGGCACGGGATGCGGGAGCGCGCCGGGTGGGAATCACGGCCCGTTATCCGCACCAGGCCGAAGCCGCTCGTGTCCTCGGCGCGACCGATGTGTTCGACCCCGCCGAGGTCGAATCCGGCCGCCCGGTCGCCGGAGAATCCTGGGATGTCGTTGTCGAGTCCATTGGCGGGAGCCACCAGACACTTCAACCGGCGATCAACATGGCGGCACGCGGCGGGACAGTTCTTTTGCTCGGGGTCCACAACGAACCACAGACGATCCAGACCGGCCGGGT
>JBATAT010000010.1:0-7762 GCA_049662005.1 Tepidiformaceae bacterium | reverse complement strand
ATCGCGACAGCGTCGATCGCATCCGAAGCGACGATCTCTCGCCAGTCGCTCGAGTGCGCAGGGATCTGCCAGTGGTCGGCGAAGGCGGCCGATGTGTTCGGCGAGGCGACCGCTGTCACCTCCGCGCCCGTCACCTGGCGGAGGGCATGGCAATAGAGGTTGCCGATGAACTGGGTGCCAACGAGTCCGATACGAAGCATGGTCGAGATTCTGGCCCGGCCCGATGCCTCTGTCGATCAGGCTGCCGCGTCCGGCACTACGACGGGCTCTGACCGCTTTGGAATGAAGAGCAACATCGCCGCTGCCGCAATGTTCAAGGCCGCGACCGCCAGGAAGGCGCCGTTGTAGTTGCCCACATGGTCGAAATAGATCGAAACGAGGAGTGGCGAACCTGCGCCGAGAATGAGCGCGAACGGCAGGCCCGCGCTCCGGACCGCGCCGAGGTAACGCCGCCCGAAATACGAGGCCCAGATCACTTCCTGCAGCGGGATCATCCCGCCCCAGCCACACCCGAGCAGAAAGAAACCGAGATACACGAAAGGATCGCCGTTGACGTTCACCGCGGCGGTGATGACGACCATCGAACAGCCCGTGATGAGAGCGCCGGCCGAAGCCAGCTTCTTGGGGTCCCAGTGGTCCATCGCATAGCCCCAGACCGGCTTCGACAGCAACGCGGGGATCGATGACATGGTGATCATCAGGGAGGCGGTGGCGCGGCTGTAACCCGCGTCAGTCATGAACGGGATCGTCTGGAGCAACATCACCCCGATGGTTACGCCGAACATGCCAAAGCCGATGACCAGCATGTAGAAGGTGGGTGTGCGTATCGCCTGCCTGCGTGTCATCGACATCGCGAATTCGGCGCGTGCCCGGTCACCCATGCCCGTGGCCATCTGCTCATCCGACCGGCCGTCGGGGTTCCAACCGTGATCTTCGGGAGCGCGCCGCATGAGGAACGCGGTGGGCACAATTAATGCGGCCGAGCCGATGGCCATCACCCGCCAGGCCGCACGCCATCCCCAGTTGTCGATCACTTCCGTGATGGCCGGGGTAAGCAGCACGCCGGCCATCGAGACGCCCATCGATGCCATGCTTACCGCCCAGCCTCGCCGCTCCACGAACCACTTGCTGAGCGTGACGTTGACGACGAGGTTCCCGATCATCGCCGCGCCGACGGTGAGGATGAGGCCGTTGAGCACGATCCACTGCCAGAGTTCCCGGGTGAAGCTGAGTGCGTAGAGGGCAGCGCTGAGGATAGCGATGCCGATGAACATCAAGCGGCGCCCGCCGTGCTTGTCGACATGGCCGCCGATGAAAAAGCCGGTGAATGCCATCACGAACTGGCCCACCGTTCGTCCGATCGTGTATTCGGAACGTGTCCAGTCCAGGTCAGTGGTCATCGGCTTGAAGAACGCGCCAACGATGTAGTTCTGCGAGCCGACGGCCACGAACTGCGCGATAAAGGCAGCGCCGATGAGGTAGTAGCCGTAGTAGATCCGATTTGCGGTCCGAGCAGGGATTGATGCCGGGACTTCCGCTACTTCACGAGCCATGAATGGTTTCCCAGCCTCGAAGATTTAGCGCGAGTCTACACTCGCCCGGGCCGCTGCCATAGCGCCGCGTCAGCGCTCGCGCGAGAAACCTGGCCCTTTTCTAGCCAAGCAGGATCTGCATGGCACGCGTTGTGTCGGAAAGGTCGGCCAACGCGAATTCCGCGCCCGACCCGAGCAACTCATCGGGCGAAAACCGCCCCGTGCCAACGCCGAGCGCCATCGCCCCCACGAGGTGCGCTGCCTCTACATCGAGCGGTGTATCGCCGAGGACGAACACCTCGAATTCACCTTCGCCGAGGTTGTGGAGTGCCGAAAGTTCCTGAATGCCCGCCCGCACGAGATCGGCACGAACGGTGTGATCGTCGCCGAAGCCCCCGCCGGCGAACCGCTCCCAGAGACCAAAGTGGCCGAGCTTGTGCGCCGCACCGCGCCGCAGGTTCCCCGTCGCGAGACCGACAATCGCATCCGTTGCTTCGAGGGCTGTCAACAGCTCGGTGACTCCGGGAAGGACGACACCGCCCTTGCGGGCGATCCAGCCGGGGAAGAGCTCGAGGTAACGCTCGGAGAACCGGTGGAAATTCGGTACCGCGCTGGTTCCGCCGAAGCCATGGCGTTCGAGGCATTCGAAGAAGATGCCGCGGTCGGTGCGGCCATCGAAGAGTATCCCTTCGGTCGCATGTTCGACGCCGAACTCTTGCTGGAAGGCTTCTTCCATGGCCCCGCGTCCCGCCCCATCGGTGCGGATCATCGTCATGTCGATATCGAAGAGCAGGATTCGTTGCATTCACCCGAGTTTACGGATGGCGTTGCCTACAGGAAGGCCGGTGACCACGATCCTTTGGTGACTATCGAACTGCAAACCCGCGGTGCTCGCGCCCTCATCGAGCCGCGATACGGGGGCCGGCTGCACCAGCTCTTCATCGAAATCGACGGCGAAGAAGTGCCTCTCCTCTGGTCACCGGGTGATCTCGCCGAGTACGAACGCAAGCCACTGGAAGGCGGCTGTTATCCGATGGCCCCGTGGCCGAACCGGATCCGCGGTGGCGTGTTTCGCTGGCAGAACCGCGAGTTCCAGGTTCCCCAGGATACGAACGGGGAGGCTCTCCACGGCCTTGTTTTCGAACAGCCGTGGGATGTTGTTGCCCGCGTCGGGCGGGTCGTCGAAATGGCCTGCGACATTGGTCCCGCCTGGCCATGGCAAGCACGCGCCTGGCAACGAATCGAACTTGGCCCGAATTTCCTCGCGATGAAGATGGAGGTTCGCGCAGGAAGGGATCCTTTCCCTGCAGGTTGCGGCTGGCACCCCTGGTTTCTTCGCGATGCAGGCGGCTCGCGTGATGTTCGAATCACGGTCCCGGCCGCATCACGCTACGTCCTTGATGCGCACTTCCCGACGGGGGAACTCGTGCCGCCTTCCGGAGACCTTGTCCTGGACGGCCGTCCCCTTGGTAGGCGCGTGTTCGATGACTGCTACACCGGCTTCGAACGCGGCGCGGCGGCTGTGCGGTGGGAACGGCTCAACCTGGGGCTCGCGTTCGATTGCACATGGCCGCATTTGCACGCGTTTGCCCGGCCGGAAGCGTTCTGCCTCGAACCGCAGACCTGCGCACCCGATGCCTTCAACCTGGCTGCGCGCGGCGCACTCACAGATGGCACAGCAATTGTCGCGCCCGGGCGTCCACTGGCGATTTCGATGCGCTGGAGGTGGGATACCGACCAAAACGTGTGAATATCGACAGGTGCATTCCGAATCCAGTTCGCGTTTGATACAGTACGCGGATTCCAAGGAATCGAGCCGCAACGATGACCCAGCCGCAGGAAACACCGCCCATCGCCATGGGCCTTTCGCCCATGAATCCCGAATACCAGAAGGACCCCTTCACCCTTCTCGATGACGTTCGAGAACGGGGACGTGCTGTGCACGATTCAGTGCTCGGACGCTACATCGTCGGTCGATTCGAGGATGTCCAACAAATCCTGAACGATCGTGACCTGATGGTTGACCCGCGGAAGGCCGAAGCGAACGGCTTCAATGCGATGTTCCGCCAGCGCCTTGATGACGGCACGCGCCAACCGTCGATGCTCTTCCTCGATCCACCGGACCACACCCGGCTGCGGGCACTGGTCACCAAGGCCTTCACTCCACGAGCAATCGAACAGATGCGGACCCGCATTGGCGAAATTGCCAACGAATTGCTCGACAAGGTCCAGGGGCAGCCCTCGTTCGACCTCATGACCACCTTCTGCCAGCCGTTCCCGACGATCGTTATCGCCGAGATGCTGGGCGTCGATCCGAAGGACCAGGCTGATTTCAAGCGCTGGACCGACGACGGCGTCGCGGCCGGCTTCGACCCGTTCGCGAGCGAAGAGACCCAGCGCAAGGCGAAAGTCGCGCGTGAAGAGCTCGAAGCCTACCTCCGCAACGCCATCGCCGAACGCCGCGCCGAACCGCGCGACGACCTCATCACCGGGCTGCTGAACGCCGAAGAGGCGGGAAGTTTCTTCAATGATGAAGAGGTCGTCTCGATGATCTCGCTGTTGCTCGGGGCCGGGAACGTCACAACGACCGACCTGCTCGGAAACGGCATGAAAAATTTGCTGCAAAACCCCGACCAGGTGCAGAAACTGCGGGATGATCCCTCGCTCATCATCAATGCGGTCGAAGAGATGCTTCGCTACGAGGGTCCGGTCACGTTCTCGGGCCGCATCGCGGTCGATGACCGGGAGATCGCCGGTTGCCCGATGCATAAGGGCCAGTCGATCTCGGTCGCGCTCGGGGCCGCGAATTACGATCCCCGCCTCCACAACGACCCCCACAAGTTCGATATCACCCGCGAAGACATCGACCACGTGGCATTTGGCGGCGGCCGCCGCTACTGCCTTGGTGCTCCACTCGCGCGCCTTGAGGCCCAGGTTGGCGTAATGGCCCTCCTCGACCGTCTGCCAAATCTGCGCATGCCCGATCAAGAACTCGTCTGGAAGACCGTCCCCGGCTTCCGTGGGCTCACGCAGCTGATCGTCGAGAACTAATCGGCTGCTGCTTCGGCCGGTACCGCGCCCCAGTCGACGACCGCATCGAGCCAGCGAACACCCTCGTTGCCGAGGTCGAGCGGGTCGGCGCGGTCGAGCCGGCGTCGCCGGTATTCACCGGCCACGAGCAGTTTGCGGTAGCCCGCGCCAGGCGAGATCTGTGCATCCGCTTCGGCCAGCAAGAGAACACTGCAGACAAGCGCCGCGAGCCGGTCACACATGGCCGTCATCTTCGGTTCGCGTTCCTCGGGAGGCGCTTCGAGCAGGTAGTCGAATCGCGCGGCTGTCTCGATGAGCCGGTCGCGCAACCGTTCTCCCTGCATCCGCGCTTGTGGCGTTGCCAGCGAATCGATGCGGCCTTCGAGGTCACGGAAGAGCGCTTCGTGCGCATGCTGGCGTTCCGCCGCTCGCGCGACATCAAGTGCCACCACGTTTTCGGCTCCCTCCCAAATGCTGCCCAGGTGCGCATCGCGCAGCAGCCGCGAGTTCACCCATTCCTCGATGTAGCCGTTCCCGCCCCGGATGTTCATCGCCATTCCAGCGGTCGTTCGTGCCTGGCGGCAGTTCGCATACTTGATGAGCGGCGTGACGATCCGGACCAGCTGCTGGTGGAACTCCGAGCCTGCGTCCGCCTCGTCCAGGCAGCGCGCTGCATAGAGGACGATGGAAAGCGCCGCCTCCGAATCGAGTGTCATCTCGAAGATCTGCTCACGAAGCAGCGGCAGTTCGAACATCGGCTTGCCGAAGGCAGAGCGACCCCGCGCGTGAACGACCGACTCCAGCAGGGACCGTCGCATGATGGCCGCGGCCCGCATGCCGTTCGAAAGCCGCGAGACGTTGATCATCTCGGCCATCTGCGGGAACCCGCGCTCGAGGTCGCCGACAACGTAGCCGACAGCGCCATCGAACTCATACTCGCCCGTCGGCATCGACCGGGAGCCGAGCTTCTCCTTCAGGCGGCGGATGGTGTAGTGGTTCCTCGAACCATCGGGCAACAGCCTGGGCACCAGGAACATACCGAGCCCTCGTGTCCCTTCTCCGGCGCCCTCGGGCCGCGCCAGGGTCAGATGAACATCCGCTCCGGCGTTCGAACAGAACCATTTCTCGCCGGTCAGCCGCCATTCGCCATCAACCAGTCGCGCCACACACTCGTTCGCCCCGACGTCACTCCCGCCGGTCCGCTCGGTGAGCAACTGAGCCGATTGCTGGAGTGTCGCGAAGTCCGTACTGGTCAGGCCCGGCAGATAGCGTTCGCGCAGCGCATCGGGGCCGAACTGGGCAATCACACGGGCTGCCGAATCCGTCATCGAAATCGGGCAGAACAGCCCGAATTCGCCCTGGACGAACACGTAGGAAAGGGCGAACTTCACCACGTGCGGCACGCGCCCCGGCCACCCCAGGACGCCCTCCCGGTGCGACATCGCAGCGAATCCGAATTCGCCGAACCCGAGCTTCTGCATCTCGGTGAACGCCTCGTGGTATTCGATAGCGTCGATTCGCTCGCCCCGCTCGTCGAAATTTCGCAATGTGGGCGGGTTCTGGTCGGCCAGCGTCGCCAGCCGGTCGAGTTCTCCGCCCGCGCATTCTCCAAGCTTCGTCAGGTGAGGGATCGCTCGCGCGACGTCGTTCGGCGCTGCGTAGCTGCGAAGCGTGTGCAAGAGGTTCGGGTCGGCTTCGAAGAAGTTCAGGCCACGCGTCGTGGGCATCCCGGAATTTGGCGGTAGGTTTGGCATGGACGAATTCTACTCGTACCGGCCGCGCTGCTAACCTCTTCACCAGTGGTAACCGAAGAGAGCATCCGCAGCGCCTTCGCCGAAAAGTTTGGGGCACCGCCGGTAGTGGTGGTCCGCGCGCCCGGCCGCGTAAACCTTATCGGCGAACATACCGACTACTGCGGCCTGCCCGTACTCCCGATTGCGATTGACCGGGCGACGTTCGTGGCCGCCAGCTCGACCACCGACGGCATCGTCCGCGCCGTCTCAACGGCCTTCAAATCGCCGGCCGAACTCTCTCGCCGGGCGCTCCCCCACCAGTCGGAACCCTGGCATGAGTACCTCGCGGGCGCTCTTCGCGAGCTTTCCGAAGTCAACCCGGGCCAGGGAGCGAACGTTTACATCTCCGGGGATCTCCCCACCACCGGCGGGCTCAGCTCCTCAAGTGCGTTCACCGTCGGCGTTCTGGCCGCGCTTTCGACAGCCTGGGGCAGCGATTGGGAGCCAGGCGCATTGGCGCTGACAGCGGCGGCGGCCGAGCGTCGTGTCGGCGTCGAAACCGGTGGGATGGACCAGATGATCATCGCTCACGGTAGGGCGGGAAACGCGCTTCGCATCGATTTCCTCCCCGAATCGATCCGCCAGGTTCCGCTACCGGAAGGGCTCAGGTTCGTCGTTGCCTATTCGGGCGAGGAAGCGCCGAAGGGCGGCGCCATGCGCGACGCCTACAACGAGCGCGTGGTCGGCACCCGCATTGCCGCACTCATGCTCGCCGACAAGCTCGGCGTCGAACTCGAAGGCGTGCCCTTGCTTGGGAATGTGGCCGCAATCGATGCCGTCGATGTGCTCGTGGGCGAACTTCCGGTGAAGATGGCGCCCCGCGCGGCCGCGAACACCGTGGAAGCGGATGTCGTGCGCATTGTCCAGTTCGCGACCAGCCATTTCGACTCAGCCCAGAAGGTCCCGGTGCGGCGTTTGGCCGAGCACGTCCTCGCCGAAGCAGAACGGGTCGATGCCGCCGAACAGGCCCTGCTCGTGGGCGACCTCCCGGCCTTTGGCGAACTCCTGAACGAATCCCACGACAGCCTCCGCAACAACTACCAGTGCAGCACCCCTGCCCTGGACAAGGTGGCGGCAGCGATGCGCAAAGCGGGCGCGTTCGGCGCTCGTCTCACGGGCGCAGGCTTTGGTGGATATGCCGTCGCGGCCTGCCCACCAGAATCGACCGACGCAGTTATCGCGGCGGCGATTGCCGCCACCGGTGGGCCCGCCTTCGAAGTCGTCGCCTCGGATGGCCTGACGGCGCTGTGAGCGAGGTGCGCAAGGCGGTGCTGCTCGCGGCTGGCCGCGGCAGCCGCCTCGGTTCACTAACCGAGCGATTCCCGAAGCCGATGCTCGAAGTCGGCGGGATACCCATCCTCCATCGCATCATCGATGGCCTCGCCAGTGCCGGCGTTTCGCAGATCA
>JBATAT010000009.1:0-8110 GCA_049662005.1 Tepidiformaceae bacterium | reverse complement strand
GTCTCGTTGTTACCCTGGCGGCGCTTGTCGATGATGGCGAGGGGCAGGTCCAGGCGAACGGCGAGGTCGCGGGCGCGCTTTTCGCCGCCGACATCGGTCGCGACCACGGTGTAGTTGTGAAGGTCCTTCGTTTTGAAATAGGCCGAGACCGGAAACAAGGCGTTCAGTTCATCGAGGGGGATGTTGAAGAAGCCCTGGATCTGGCCGGCATGGAGGTTCATGGTGACGACGCGGTCCGCGCCGGCAGTTTCCAGCATGTTGGCGATGAGGCGTGCCGTGATCGGGATGCGCGGCTGGTCTTTCTTATCGCTGCGGCCATAGGCGTAGTAGGGGATGACGGCAGTGATGCGGCCGGCGGAGGCGCGGCGGGCCGCATCGATCATGATGAGGAGTTCGATTATCGAGGTGTTGACCGGCGAAACAAACGGCTGAACCAGATAGACATCGCGCTGGCGGATGTTCTCCTGGAACTGGACGAAAATGTTCTCGTTGGAGAACTCAAACACATCGACCTTGCCGAGCGGGCGTTCGAGGCGAGCACAGATGTCTTCAGCGAGCTTCGGATGGGCCCGGCCGGTAAAAATCGCGAGGTCGGTGTACACGGCGTCGGCTCCGGGCATAGGTCTTCAAAGCGAATCTACCGTTTGGCGGCGCTAAAGGCGAAGGGTGGCGATGGCGGGGAAGCGGAACCGGCTGGGCGGTCCTCGCCGCTGGAGCGACGGAGCGTTTGCACAGTTTGCTAGAGCGTGAAGTCTCGTGTCCTCCCGGTTGCATCGATCAGGTGCAAAAACGGCCTGGCAGTGGAGGCGAACACACGCTCCCATTCATCGAGGTTCGCAGCAATCAACTTTAGGTACTCCCACCTGGTGGGATCCCGCTTCTGCTGGAAAATAAAGCAGCCCATCCCGTGGTCGCGAACCAGCGTCCGTTGGCGTTGGCGAGTTCGGATTTTCTTGTCCCGGGAAATGGTCAGCCAGCCGCGCGCCGCGACATCTGGTATCCATTCTTCGTCCGGAGTGTTGTGGGCAAATACGTCCTCGAGCCAACGTATGTCACCGGTCCTCACCAGCTTGAGAGCTTCCGCAACGCTCTTGGGGATAGAACGGTCGAGGAAAATCATGCCGCTCGTTGTAGCTCGAATTGGATGGCAGATTCGATCTCTTCGAGCCGGACCTGAAAGTCATATGCGATCTGCTCATGGGAGTCACCGGCCTGAACGCGTTCCCGGATTATCTCCGTACGGACGCCACTACCGACGATCACCGGCAACCCAAAGCCATAAGCTGGGTCGACGATCACCGGTTTGGAACGTCCGAGCGGCCACCATCGATAGGCGAACGAATCCCGATAGTCAAGGGTATCAAGGAAGGGGCCAAGGATGTCGTCCCACGCACGGGCGCCGCGTTGGTGGAGCACATCGCGCAAGAGAGAACCTTCACTGACAAACACATCCCGGCCACCGATTTTGAATCGCTGGGTCGAGAGAGGGTATGGCTCATCAAACTCGTCCTGGCAATTTTGGACGATTCGACGGATGGTGGGCACCGTGAAACCACGCTCTTTGAACCCGCCAATTGCGACAAGTTCTATCAGGTCCGAAAACGAAACGCCGCCGCTCGGCGCGGCACGGCCAGCTGTTACCGGTGGCCGATCGACCCGCCGCCCGTCTCGTCTGACGTAACTGTATCCGGACAGCCACCGTTTCGCCGTCCCACGAGTCACCCCCGCGATGCGATCAGCGTCTGCATAACCGTAAAGCCGTACCACGAGTTGTTCAGGTATCTGCCGAGTCACTGCTCTACCTCCCGCAACCGTCGGATCCGCGCCGCGTTGGGCTGCTGCTCTGAGATCTGCGCCCTGTCACGTACACGAGAACTCTACACCCGCGAGATCCGTCATCACACCGACACTGTACCGTCCCTCCCCTCTGAACCGTCGGACGGGTCACGTCACGCCGCGCGCTTTTAGTCCCGCAATCTCCTCTGTGCTGAAGCCCAATTCGGCGAGCACCTCTGCCGTGTTCTCGCCTGCAAGCGGCGCGTGGCGGGCGCCCTCGCGGGGGAGGCCATCAATGTTCAGCGGATGGTTGATGATCAGTTCAGCATTCACGCGCGGATCGGTTGGCGGCGCAACGATGTTGTTCGCGCGGAGTTGGGGGTCGTTCGGCAGGTCTTCCATCTCGGCCACGAGCGTCACCGGGACGTCGTTCTCGCGGAATGTCTCCATCCATTCGGCGGCCGTCCTGGAAGAGAACATCTCGCGTAGGATCTGAACGAGTTCGACGCCGTTTTCGAGGCGCGATGGCTGATCGAGGAAGCGCTCATCGGCGAGGAGGTCGTCGCGGCCTGCAGCGATGAGCATGGAGTCGAATTCGGGCTGGGTGCGGACCATGTAGAGCTGGAGCAGGCGCCCGTCGCTCGTTTCGTAGAGGACGCGGTTGGGGAACCGCGGCGCGGGCGGAGGATCTTCGCGGACCGGGAATTGTGCGCCAACCATCGCGCCCTGGCCGAGGCAGGCGTTCGACCAGATCCCGTTCGCGAGAAGGCTCGTGTGCACCTTCCCGCCCTTGCCTGTTCGCTGGCGGCGCATGAGGGCCATGAGGATGGCGGCGTAAAGCGAAACCGCCGTTGGGTGGTCGCCCATGCCGGGGACGGAACCACCGGGAATGGCGCCCGGCGCACGCACACGATCCATGAGGCCGCTGCGCGCCCACCAGGCGACGCCATCGAAGCCTTCCAGTTCGGCATCGGGACCGTACTCGCCATAGGCGGTGAGCGAGGCGTAGATCATCCGCTCGTTTTCGGGCGCCAGGTCTTCGTAGTTGAGGCGAAGCTTGCGCCTGGTGGGAAACGGCTGGTTCGTGATGAAGACATCGCATTCGCGGACGAGGCGCATCATGATCTCGCGGCCTTCATCGCTTGCGAGATTGAGCGAGATGCTGCGCTTGTTGCGCCCGTCGCACATCCACATGTAGTTGACCGGGGCGGCAGGGCTGAGGGGGCCGTTCGAAAGCGCGCGGTAGGGGTCGCCCGCCCCGGGGATTTCGACCTTGATCACGCTGGCGCCGAAATCGGCGAGGATCGTGCCCGCCACGGGCCCGGCGATCCAGGTGCCGGCATCGACGACTTTGAGGCCGGAAAACAGGAGCTCTTCAGGTTCGGATGGAGTGGTCATAGTGCGGGAATAGTACCGAGTGTGACCCGCGGCGACGAACCACTCACGTTCGGGGTCGCCGGCCGGTCCCCGGTCTCAGTCCATCACGAGCGTGCCATCTTCGGCCATGAGCACCCAGTAGACTTTGAGCGTAAAGAGGCCGCCGAAATCGTTGAGAATCCGCGGGTGGGCCGGAGCCACCGGCAGGTGCGAACGCCAGGCGCCGATCGCGTTGTCGTACTGCAACACCTGGGTCCACTTTCCGTCGACCGTCTTGAGTGCGTCCTTCACCGAACGGCTCGTGCCCGTGTAGGTGAAGTTGTTCCAGCCCGCCTTGAGTTCGATGGTGCGGCCCGGTTGGGGATTCGGGTTCAGGCTCGCGATGTTCGGTGGGGGCGCATCGACCCAGTAGGCGTCGTACTGCTGGAGCACGACGATATCGCTCGAGTAGCTGGGGGCGCCGCGGAAGAATCGGAGATAGGCGCCGAGACTGCCAAGGGTGGCCTTAGCCGGATCCCACTTGAAAATCGATGTCCACGGCGTCGGCAGGCCGGCGGCGGCGCCGGGAAGCGTCCCCGCGGCGTCGAGGTGGGCAATGTTCGCCCAGCTCCCATTGAGTTGTTGCACGACCAGCGCGCCTGGTGGTGGCGAAACGCTGCTGACTTCGCGGTCGCGGAGGGCCAGGTCCGTGTTCGGCGCACCCCAGGGAATCTTCGGGAAGGCGGGGGCGCCGCCGATGAACAGCTGGACGGTGACCCCAGGCTCACCGCAGTTCGGTTGCTCGGCGTCGCTCTTCACCCGAATGGTGTAGCGAGCGACGAATCCGAACGATTGCGATGTCGTCAGGCCACAGGAGACGCCATCGATGATCGCCTCGACGGTGGTCCCGGCCGGTACGTCTATCCAATCGCGCAGGGGGGTGCCTTCGATCGACATCGGCACCCGAGCGACCGCCTGGCCGATATTGATGATCCCGGCGCCGGCCCAGTTCTGGCCGTGGGGAGCTGGTTCGGCGGGCGTCGCCCCATCCCTGGCGATCTGGATGTAATCAGTCGCGCTCAGGCGGGTGTTTCGCGACATCATCAGGGCGAACATCCCGGAGGTCAGCGCGGCGGAAAAGCTGGTGCCGCTCTCGGAGCCGGTCTGCGAGTTCCCCACCTCGGCGTAGGGCGAAGCGAGCCCCAGGTCTGAGCGGGTAGTGCTCACGATCTTGCTGCCGGGGGCGGCGAAATCGATCGCCGGGCCGTAGTTCGAATAACTGGCCCAGATATTCCCATTGAGATTGTTCGATGCACCGACGGCGACCAGGTTCGGGAACTCCGTGAACGCGGCCGGGTAGCGGGTCCCCACATCGCTGGTTCGGCCGTAGTTCCCGGCGGCCGCGACCACGATAACGCCGCCGTTCTGGGCGGTGGTGAGGGCCGCGCGCAAGAGCGCGGATTCGGTCGGCGAAATCTGGGTTGTGAGCGAGGCGATGCTCAGGTTGATGACGCGGGCACCGTTCTTCACCGCGTATTCAATGCCCTGGGCGACGTTCGCCATCGAGCCCTTGTCGTTGCAATCGAGGACCTTCACGGCCATCAGGCGCACATTCCAGTTGATCCCGGCGACGCCGATGCCGTTGTTCCCGGCCGCGCCGATCACCCCGGCGATCAGCGTTCCGTGTGGGATCGAGTCATGTTCGGGGCCAGCATCATCCTGCACCTGGTTGCCGAGGCTCGAGGGGTAGCCGCAGTTGTTGTTTTCCTGCGTGAGATCGACGAACCGGTAGCCGTAGCGGTCGTTGACGTACCCATTCTTGTCACGGTCCACGCCATCGCCGAGATTGTCGACCGGGTTCTCCCAGATCCGTCCGGCGAGGTCCGGGTGGGCAAGGTCGATGCCCGAATCGACGACGGCGACGACGATCTGGTTCGAGCCGGTCGCGAGATCCCAGGCAGCGGGCGCCCCGATCTGTTCGAGATAATCTGCCTGGTCAGTCCCCGGGTAGCTGTAGAACGGGTCGTTGGGGATGGCCGCTGCTTCAACGGTGGTGCTGACATCGGCCGAGAGGACATCGGGCCGCTTGCGGAGCTGGGCCAGGTAGGCTTCGGGGGTCATGCCGTCGGGCACAGCGAGGTGGCGAAAGCCCTGCTGGGCGAGCGAGGGCGCCGAGCCATCGGCGTTGAGCGACTGGATGCTTACGCCAGTGCTGAGCTGGATATCGACGTACGCGAGCGGCGCTTCGGCCGCGGCGGACCGAGTGTGGACATTGGAGACCGCTCCTGTGCCCAGCGCCACTGCCAGGGCGCCAAGGGCCAGCCATCTTCCGCGCACACTACCTCCCTCGCGATCGCTCGCTCACTTCGCTTGTTACCGGCTGCCGAGTCCGTTGAAGTTCGGCGTCGGGATGGGCGTCGGCTCGGTCGCCGGGCTCTTGCCAAGGAGTTTGTCATCGATGCGGGCGGCAATGTTCCGGGCGGCATCGATATTCATGTAGTTCTCTCCGCCCCAGGTGACCACCGTCACGATGAAGTTCCCACGCCGGAAACTATAGCGATGGAAGACGGCAACCGTATCGGAGACGCTGACCGTACCCTGGATGAACCGGTAAGCAGACGAGTCGTTCGCCAGCGGCTTCGCTTCCACCGGTTCGCTCCCGTTCGTGCGCGAAACGAAGCCGTTGAAGTGCGCCCACGCGTCCTTCGCGCCATCCACGCTGGCGAACTTGTACGTCTCAACATGGATGTAGGGCGACCCGGTGAGTACCTCGGCGACGAGGCCCGTGGGCTGGTAGTACACCTGGAAGCCATCGAGGATCTTCCATTCCTTCGCCTTCTCGTTGCCTTCCTTGTCGCTCGTGAACCAGTAGGAACTGGAGAAGGTGGAAACGGTCATCGCGAAGGTCTGGGGGACATCGACTTCGTAGTTCGGGGGGAGTTCCTCGAGGGTGATGCTGGCGGCGTTGGCCGGCATGGCGATCACCTGGTCCGGCCCGCCAACGGTACCCGAGGTGCTGGCCGACGGGGTCTTCTCTTTCACTACCCCACTAACGCCGGGCGTATCGTCATTGTTCCCGAAGACCAAGAAGCCGCCAACGACACCGAGCGCGATGACGAGGACTCCAGCGGCAAGGACGAGGAGCGGTCGTTTGCTCGTCATCAATTTTTCGGTTCCGGCGTCGGCGTTTTGTAGTTGCTCGTCGGCGTCGGCTCGGGGGCTGCGCGGGTGCCGAGCATCTTCGCATCGGCAATCTCGGCAAGATCCCAGGCTGATTCGGCAGTCATGAAGCCCTGGGCCCCCTTGGTGAGGATAACGGTGAGGACGTTGCCCCGGACGAAAATGATCTGGTGGTAAAGCGCCTTCACGTTCGTTTCGCCGACCGTGCCGGCCAGTGTAGCGAAGGCGGATGCTCCGTTCCCAACGGGCTGAATCGGCACCGGCGCTGCGCCGCTCTTGGCGGCGTAGGTAGTGAAGTAGTCGTACGCACTCTTGGCGCCCTCGGCCGTCTTGAACAGGTGGGTCTCTACCTTGATGTAGTAGCCACCTTTGAGCACCGTGTCATCGCGGCCTTCGGGGATGTAGCCGGTCTCGTATCCTTCGACGTAGCCCCACTGTTCGAGGTACTTCTCGCCCTCGGCCTGGTCGGCGAAGAGGCACTGCTGCTTGCAATACGATTCGGCACTGATAACGAAGGTCCGGGCGATATCGGTCAGCCAGGCGTTTCCGATATCTGCGAGGCTGACGGAATACTTGCCGGCCGGGCCGGAAACCTTTGGCGAGGCATCGGAAACGGTGCCCTTGGCGGGCATCATCGTGGCCGAACCAGAAGGAGTTGTCCCCGGATTCGCACCAGCGTCGTCGCCGCAGCCCACGAGCATCGGCGTGAGGGCGAGGGCGCAGGCGGCCAGGATCAGCCGTCTTGGCATGGGAACTCCCGGGGGCGAATGTAAACCGAATGTATCAAGCGCCCCGGTATGGCGGAAGAAAAGAAGGCAAGCCGCAGGAAAGGAACGCCCGATACACTTAACCGCGGCGGCCGCAATGGGCCCGGAAAACCGCCAGAACCGGGCCTTTTTCATCGCCGGTGTGGATCGGCACACTGAACCGTCCGGTCGGGCCGTCTACAGTGGGTCTATGCCACACACGCGCCGAAGCGGCCTTCGCATACGCTACGAACTCACGGGCGCCGGCCCCCCTCTTGTCCTCGTTCACGGTTACACGGCCAGCGGAAAGTCCAACTGGGCGGCCTCGGGCTGGGTCGAACACCTCGCCGGGCGCCATACGCTGGTCATCCCCGACCTTCGCGGGCACGGGGGCAGCGAGAAGCCGCACTCGTCCAGCGCCTACTCGATCGCGGCCATGGCGGGCGACGTGCTCGCCGTGATGGATCGGGAGGGCATCGAATCAGCGCCCGTCTTCGGGTATTCGATGGGAGGCATCGTCACCCTCGATCTCCTCCTCGACCATCCGGCGCGCGTCAGCGCCGCGATTATCGGTGGGATGGGCAGCTACTTCCCCCGTGGGCGCGGGCGGTTCTCGTTCGAACGGCAGCACCAGCAGAGCACGGCGCCCCGCCGCTCGACCGTCGAACAGGTGAAATTCCTCGCGTCGTACATCTCGCGGTTCGACCCGATCGCAATCGAAGCCGCCTACCGCGGGGTCTTCAAAAACGGTCGGCCGGTGGACTCCGCGCGCCTCCGCGAAATCAAGGTGCCCGTCCTCGTGGCGGCCGGCGACCTGGATGTGTTTCACGATCCGGCGAAGGATCTGGCTGCCAGGATTCCCGGCGCCAGGTTCATCTCGCTCCGGAACGAGGGCCACCTGAGCGCGATTCGCAACCCGGAACTGATGGTCGAGGTGGCGGCGTTCTTGTCCGAGCAGAGTGCGATGCGTGGATTACCCGGACATCACCGGCCTCCTTCGAAGGGTCTGCGCGTGGAATAATTCGAACGTTCTCGCGCTCGTTCGAATCCGG
>JBATAT010000008.1:0-3590 GCA_049662005.1 Tepidiformaceae bacterium | reverse complement strand
GTCGGACGTTTCCCGGCTTGAAGTTCGCGATCTCCAGCAGGATGGTCTTCGTCGCAGCCGAGACCTCGCTGTTGCCACCGCCCATTACCCCCGCGATGCCGACCGGGCCCTCGCCATCACAGATCAGTAGCATCTCGCCATCGAATTCGCGTTCAATACCATCGAGCGTGACGAGCTTCTCGCCCGGCTTCGCCCGCCGAGCGATGATCTTCTTGCCGCGCACCAGGTCGTAGTCGAAGGCGTGCAAGGGCTGCCCGGTCTCCAGCATCACGTAGTTCGTGATATCGACGACGTTGTTGATGGGGCGCATCCCGGACTTCTGCAAGCGCTCCTGCATCCAGCTCGGTGAAGGGCCAACGGTCACGTTTTCTATCAGCGACGCTGTGAACCGGCGGCAGAGGTCCGGATCGTCAATCGTCACGCTGACCGCATCTGCAGTCTGCCGCTCCGACTCTCCGTGGGAAGCCGCGGGCATGCGCATTTGTTTCCCGGTGATCGCCGCCGTTTCCCGCGCGAATCCAAGTACGCCGAGGAGGTCGGCGCGGTTCGCCCAGGTCGAAATGTCGAACACGATGTCCCCAAGCTCCTCGACGAGCGGCCGCCCTATCGGAGCATCATCACGAAGCACGAGGATGCCCTCGTGGTCATCGCTTAGGCCAAGTTCCTTCTCACTCAGCACCATCCCGGCCGATTCCACTCCGCGGATTGGTCGCAGCTTGAGCTTCGCCTTCTCGCCCGAATGCCCATCGATGAGTTCGGCCCCCTCGGTCGCGAACGCGATCTTCTGGCCGACAGCCACGTTCGGGGCTCCACAAACCACCTGCTGGTGACCGTCGCCAGCGTCAACCGTTACCAGCCGCAGCCGGTCCGCATTGGGATGAGGCTCCACCGCCAGCACTTCCGCCACCCGGATCCTCGCCGGGTCCCAGTTCGCCCCAATGGTCTCCCAGCTTTCGACTTCCGCGGTCGAATCGATCAATAGCCGTGCCAGTTCCGGCA
Source organism: Tepidiformaceae bacterium (assembly GCA_049662005.1). Taxonomy (GTDB): domain Bacteria; phylum Chloroflexota; class Dehalococcoidia; order Tepidiformales; family Tepidiformaceae; genus Amarobacter. The sequence continues at coordinate 2,591 of JBATAT010000008.1, read as the reverse complement.
CCGGCACATCCACATCAACAAACTCACGTAGCCAGTTGAGAGAGAGTTTCACAGGGTCGCCTCCGGAGCGGTTGGGCCATTAGCCGTTCGCTGTTGGCGGTTGGCAGCCTGTATCGCCGTTTGCTGCGGTGATTCTAGTTTCTGCATGAATCGAACCATCATCGGCTTGAGTACTCCAATGCGGGCAGTCAGCTCGCTGAGTTGGTCATGGTTCAGGTACCCCAGGTCGTGTGCTAAGAGCAGCCCGTAGTCCAGTTCCGCTGCGGAAGCCAACGCAATCCTCAGGAACTGGTGAAACTCTTTCTCGCCCCGCGCACTCCCCTCAACGATGTTGAAGGGTACGCTGTAGGCGGCTCGCCGAATCTGACTGGTGAGGGCAAATCGTTCGTCCGCGGGAAATGACTTCGTGGCCTCGTAAACGGATAGGGTCAGTTCGTGGGCAATCTGCCAAACCTTGTATTCCCGAAATGGCCTCACTGTTCACCTCGGAGTGATTCGCCAACGGCTAACGGCCAACGGCCAATGTCGCTCACGCTAGAACTGTCGCAGGAATCGAACGTCGTTCGCATAGAAGTTCCGGATGTCGTCGATCCCCCAGCGCAGCATCGCCACCCGTTCCACGCCGATGCCGAAGGCGAAGCCGGTGACCTTCGAACTGTCGTAGCCCGCATTCTCGATGATTTCCGGGTGAACCATGCCGGCGCCGAGGATCTCGATCCAGCCGGTTCCATGGCAGGTGTGGCATTCCCGGCCATCACCCCGGCAGATGAAGCAATCGATCGCGATCTCCACTCCCGGCTCGACGAACGGGAAGTAGCTGTGGTGAAAAATGATCTTGCGATCCGCGCCGAACATCTTGCGCGACCAGTCGTAGAGCACGCCCTTCAGGTCAGTCATCCGGATGCCTTCGTCGACCGCCAGGCCCTCGATTTGTGTGAGCATCCACTCGTGCGTGGCATCGGTCGCTTCCTGGCGGTAACACTTCCCCGGCACGACCACGCGCACGGGGGGAGCGGGCGTCCGTTCGAGCACGCGTACCTGGTTGGGCGAGGTATGGGTGCGTAGCAACATGTGGCGTTTGCCATCGATCAGGGTGTTCACCCAGATCGTGTCATGCATGTCCCGGGCGGGATGGTCTTCGGGGATGCGTACGCCATCGAAGTTGTACCGGTCCCACTCGACCTCGGGCCCCTCGGCCACCCGGAACCCCATCTCGCCGAACGCCGCCAGGCAATCCCGCATTGTCTGAGTCACGGGGTGCAACTTGCCGATCACCTGGGGCCGCCCGGGGAGGGTCACATCGAGCGCCGCTTCGGTGCTGAGTACCTTCAGCGCGACCGCTTTGAGTTCCTGTTGCCGGGCATCTAGCGCGACTTCGAGTGATTGCTTGAGCTGGTTCGCCTGCGCCCCAAAAGTCGCGCGCTCATCGGCCGGAATGTCCTTGATCGAACGCAGGAGGGCCGTGAGGCGACCTTCCTGCCGCCCGAAGAAGGTTATTCTCCAGCGTTCCAGCCCGGCTTCATCGGAAGCCGCAGCGAGCGCCGCCAGCGCCTCTTCGCGCAGGCCCTCCAGGGGTGCAGTTTGCATGGGTTTCTGAGTATAAAGCGCCCACCGTTTACCGTCCGTGAACCGCCTGGTCGCCTTCTCGTAATGTTTCCCGGCGCGCTTCCACTACGATTTGGTGGTGTTGCTACTCGTTCGAGCGGTCCGATCCCTCGCCAGCCTCCGTACAATGCTCCTATGCATTGCGCTCTCTTCGACCCTCGGTATCGCAGCCTGTTCGGGCGGCTCGAACACATCGAAATCGCCAGCAGGAGGTGCCGAAGTGGCCGATGAAGCGCCCCGCAAATCCTACGCTGGCACCGACCCCGCTCCTGCTATCCCCACGGGTGTCACCTGGTTCAACGTGCAGCGCCCGCTCACGCTGGAAGAACTCACGGGCCGGATCGTCCTCCTCGATTTCTGGACGCTCGGTTGTATCAATTGCCAGCACATCATTCCCGACCTCAAACGGCTGGAGGCGGAATTCGGCGACGACCTCGTCGTCATCGGCGTGCACTCCGGCAAGTACGCCACCGAGCACGATGATGATTCGATCCGCGATGCCATTCGCCGTAACGGCCTCGAACACCCGGTTCTCAATGACCCCGATTTCGCCGTCTGGCGGACGTTCGGCGCCTCGGCCTGGCCAACCCTGGTCCTCATCGACCCGGCGGGCAACCTGGTCGGTGGCCACGCAGGCGAGGGCGTCTACGACCTCTTCGAGCCCATTCTGCAATCGCTCAAGGCGGAATTCAGCGCCAACGGACTGCTGAAGCCGGCACCCTTGCCGCTCGCACTCGATGCCGCCCCGGCGACTGCCGTCCTTTCCTATCCCGGCAAGGCGCTCGCCGACGCCAGCTCCGGCCGCCTCTACGTGGCTGACTCGGGAAACAACCGGATCATCGTCTCAACGCTCTCGGGTGAATTGCTGAAGGCCGTCGGCACCGGCGAAGAAGGTTTCGCCGACGGCGACGCGAGTGAGGCCACGTTCCGCCAGCCGCAGGGCCTGACACTCTCCAGCGACGGTAAGACGCTCTATGTCGCCGATA
>JBATAT010000007.1:0-2347 GCA_049662005.1 Tepidiformaceae bacterium | reverse complement strand
GCGTGCGGGCCGATTCGAAGCAGCCTCCGATGCGGTCGCCCGAATCACGGGTGCGGTCCTTGTGGTCGTTGCCGCCGGGCTCGTCGTGAGCGGCGTTCGCGCGATATAACGCGAGGAAGGAGAAGTTGTGTCACTCCAAAACCGGGTCGATCCATTCGGGAACATTCACGCGAACAGTTCGCGCGGGACGATGTTCGGCAATCGTGGCGGCTGCATGCACCGCGAGAAGCGCCTCATCGGTCGCCCCTGGACGAACGAGCGCTGGATTTGCTGCCTGCTGGAGTTCAAAGGGCGCCATCGCGAGGTCATGGCCGAACATCGCTACACCGAACTCTTCTTCCTCGATGAGGCGACAGCCTTTGCCGCCGGGCACCGTCCCTGTATGGAATGCCGCCGCGCTGATGCGAATCGCTTCATCGATGCCTGGTCGCGAGCGCACCTGGGCAGCCAGCGAGCGAAATCGGTTTCGCACATCGACGCACTTGCCCACCGGGAGCGCATCGACCCGGCGACCAAACAGCAACGGACAAGCCGCGCACAGCTCTCGACAATCCCCGATGGCGCATTCGTCACCATCGATTCGGACGCGGGTCAGCCGCTGCTCGTCCGGAGAGGCAAACTCCTCCCTTGGAGCTTCGCTGGCTACGGTCCGGCGATCGCCATGCCTCCGGATCAGGCAGTCACCCTGCTCACCCCGGGATCGTTCGCCATCGCCTTCTCGGCAGGTTACGAGCCTGCGGTGCACCCTTCGGCGAACACGATTTAGCGCTTCGCGGCCGCTGCCCATAAACTCGAAGGATCTCATTTCACGTATTCGGAGAGACCTATGTCCGGCCACTCCAAATGGTCAACAATCAAGCGCGCGAAGGGTGCGAACGACGCGAAGCGTGGCGCCATCTTCACGAAGCTCAGCCGCGAAATCATCCAGGCCGCCAAGCAGGGCGGTGGCGATAGCAGCATGAACTTCAAGCTGCGCCTTGCGATCCAGCGTGCCAAGGCGCAGAACATGCCAAACGACAACATCGAGCGAGCGGTCTCGAAAGGTATCGGTGGCGGAGCCGATGAACAGCTCGACGAAATCCAGTACGAGGGCTACGGCCCCGGCGGCACCGCGATCATCGTCACCACGCTGACCGACAACCGGAACCGCACCGTCGCCGAGGTTCGCCACCAGTTCTCCCGCTCAGGCGGAAACCTCGGCGAGAATGGTTCGGTCGCCTGGCAGTTCGAAGCGAAAGGCCTCATCACCATTCCCGTAAATGGCAAGGATCCGGATGAGATCGCGCTCGAGGCCATCGATGCCGGCGCCGAGGATGTCGATGTTCAGGATGATCTGGTCGAGGTGAAAACCGAGCCCACGAATCTCGAACCCGTCCGGAAAGCCCTCGAATCAAGCGGACTCGAGATCGAAAACGCCGACTTTGCGATGGTTCCGAAGGTCACGGTTGAACTCGATACAAAAGCGGCTCACCAGGTGCTTCGCCTCATCGAGGGCCTCGAAGACCTCGAAGACGTCCAGCGCGTCTATTCCAATGCCGACTTCTCCGATGAAGCGATCGAGTCCTACGCGGGCTAAGTCGCCGGGGTGGTGACCGCCTCGATCCGGAATTCGTGCATGCCGTCGGCGTCTTCGAACCACCAGGTCGATTCTTCCGGGCTGACAATGTTGCTGCCGGCCAGTTCGGAGATGTGCAATTTCGCGCGTTTCGCGTTCGGGAAGGTACCAACCAGTTCCCATGTACTGCGCGATTCATCACGCACCGCCACGAGCCGCCAGAGTTCGAACTGCATAGCCATGCATCAATAGTGCCCCGAACGCGCAACCGTTACAACGCCATTCGAGGAGATGCTTCTGGGGAGACGGCAAGGGGGGCGGTGCCGGGAGGGGAACCGGCGATGTGTTGCCGCGCCCGCATGCCGTGTCCCCCGTATCTTGAATCCGGAGGGATTCCACGGTCTGTGAACCGCGACACTTATCCGAGTGAGATTTCGCTCACCGGCCCCTCGGCAGGCTCCAGCCTGCACTCGAACACCCGGCCGAAGTGGAACGAAAACGATTCCAGCACTTCCCTGAAGTCGACCTGTTTCCCGGCTTCGGCCGCCATGCTGGTCACCTCGGTGTCGTGCATTCCGCAAGGGTTGATCAGGTCCCAGTGGCCCATGTCCGGGTCGATGTTGAGAGCGATCCCGTGCATCGTTACCCAGCGCCGGACGTTCAGGCCGACCGATGCAACCTTCCGGTCTTCGATCCACACGCCCCGCCCGGTTTCGCTCCGCACTCCCCGCAGTCCCCAGTCGGCCAGCACACCGATCGCCGCATCTTCAAGCCCTGTCAGGTAGTCCAGCA
>JBATAT010000006.1:0-13892 GCA_049662005.1 Tepidiformaceae bacterium | reverse complement strand
CGAAACCGGCCCCTACTCAGAACCGGCCTGCATGATCCAGCCACCCTCGTCGGGCGGGGTTGGGCCAGCCACTCCGGCGCCACCGGAAGTCGGGAACACGCTAGCCGATGCCTCACTGCCCGGGTGGTTCCCTGCGGTATCCGCCGTTCTCGGACTCATCGCCTTCAGTTCGGGTCTGTTGCTGCTGGCAGCCTACCGGCGAACCACGCCTCGTTAGCACCCACGCGCCGCAGCGGCCGCACAGACTAGGCCCCGATTCGGACGGGCCCCAATAGCGGCTCAGGAATCGTGTCGCCATGCGCCAGGGCCGACTCGATCCACACTTCCATCGCCTCCGTCAGATTTGCGAGTGCCTTCGGGAGTCTCCCCGGCAGTCACCAGCCGGGGAGTTCCAGTACTTCGCCGAGATATCCTTCGGTGGGCTCGCCGGTGATCATCCGGTGGTACGGCTTGCGGACGATCCGTTGAACGTCGTGCTCGGAGACCTTATTCATCATCCGGTTCGGTCCCCTTCAGGGCGGTTCGCACGTAGACAGCAAGAATGGCCGGGCAGCGGAAGCGGTACAACCAGGCTTTCGGCGCCTCGCCGAAAGGTGAAATGACTGACGCGGGAGCGGTCCGATGCCCACCCATGCAAGTGTTAGCAACCGCTCAAGTCCTTCGAAGCGCACTGAATTCGGCCGCGCCGCGAGTCATCTGCGAAACTCCTTGCGGTTCACGGACGTGAGCATACACAGGCCTCAGCTATCCCTGCTGTCCGACCCCGTTAGCGCCCACACCCCCGCTCCGGTAGGATTCGACTCACCTGGGCTAACCGTGCCTTAACGGTGCGCGCGCCCCCAAATTCCACGCCGGGATTCGAACACCTATGACCTCGATACCGCAGAACGACCCGAAGGCGCCCAAGGGCAGCCGATTCCGCGCCAGCTGGGGTGGCCTCGTCATCCCGGTCGCCATCATCGGCGCGATTTCCGCCGCTGAAACCGCCCGCACCAGCACGGCCTCGCGCGAGGTCTTCTTTAACATCTCCACACCTTGGCTGATGTATTTCGTCTTCGCTCTGAGCATGGCGGTCATCATCGGTGCATTCGTCCAGCGTGCCCGCATCTGGCGGCTGGGCAAGCCCCACAGCGTCAACCGAAGCATCGGCGCCCGCCTCACCCAGGCGCTCACCATGGGCGCCGGCACCAGCCGCGTAAAGAACGACCGCTACGCCGGGATCATGCATGGCTGCATCTACTCCAGCTTCATCGTCCTCACGATCGTGACGACGCTGCTCGCCCTCGACGACTACCTGCCGATCATCTTCCGGATGGAAACCGAACACCTCTTCCTGAAGGGGTGGGTGTACCTCGTCTACTCACTCGTTGGTGATCTGTTCGGTGTCATTGGGCTGATCGGGGTGGGCATGGCCGTCTATCGCCGCTACTTCGCGGCCCCCGCCAAGCTCACCTGGGATCGGCGTTCCACCGAAGACGCGATCGTTGTTGGACTGCTCGGGTTCGTCCTCTTTACGGGCATTCTTGTCGAAGGTCTTCGCCTCGGCGCAGATGAGATCCCCGCCGGCCACGAAAGCTGGTCGAAGTGGTCACCAGCGGGCTACGTTGTCGCCAAGATCCTCGGTGGTGTCAGCGCCGAAAAGCTGCTTGATACGCACGTCTGGTGGTGGTGGTTCCACGTTGTGGCGGCTTTCAGCCTGCTCACGCTGATGGCGGTTACGAAGTTCCGGCACATCGTTTTCGCGCCAGTCAACGCATTCTTCAAGCGTCCCGCCACACCGCTCTACCTCGCTCCGATGGGTGACATCGAAGAGTTGATCGAATCTGGGGCCGGTCTCGGTGCCGGGAAGCTCCAGGATTTCACCTGGAAGCAGCTGTTCGATGCCGATACCTGCGTCCGTTGCGGTCGCTGCACCGAAGTCTGCCCTGCCTGGAACGCCGGCCAGCCGCTTTCGCCGATGGCCCTTATCCAGGACATGAAAACCTACATGAACCACGCCGGGCCGCTGCTGATCGGCGGCAAGGACCCGGACGCGACGCTCGAGCCGCTCGTTGGTGGCTACATCAAAGACGAGACCCTCTGGGCATGCCGAACCTGCGGCGCCTGTGTCCAGGAGTGCCCCGTCCTCATCGAGCACGTCCCCAGCATCGTCGATATGCGCCGCTACCTCGTCATGGAACAGGCTCGCGTGCCTGCAACGGCCCAGGCGGCACTTCAGAACATCGAACAGCGGGGCCACCCCTGGCGCGGCACCCAGTTCACCCGCACAACCTGGATCGAACAGCTCCAGGAACAGGGTATCGACGTGCCGACGTTCGATGGCTCGCAGGAGTACCTCTACTGGGTCGGCTGTTCCGGCGCCCTCGTCGAACGGAACGTCCCCATTACCCAGGCGGTCACCAAGCTGCTGATGGAATCGGGAACCAGTTTCGGCGTGCTCGGCCAGAGCGAGACCTGCACTGGCGACCCGGCGCGCCGCCTCGGCAACGAATTCCTCTTCGCCACGCTCGCCCAGGGGAACACGGAAACGATGAACGAAGTGGGTGTGAAACGGGTCATCACCTCCTGTCCGCACTGCTTCAACACGTTCAAGAACGAGTACCCGGACTTCGACGGACATTACGAAGTCACCCACCACGCCGACTTCCTCCAGATGCTGCTCGCCAAGGGCGAGCTGAAGCCGAAGGAACAGAACAACGCGACCATCACCTATCACGACAGCTGCTACCTCGGCCGCGGCAACGGTATCTACGATTCACCTCGCCAGGTGCTCGAAGCCATTCCCGGCGCGAACCTCGTCGAAATGCCGAGAAGCCGCGAGAAGGCGATGTGCTGTGGCGCGGGCGGCGGGAACATGTGGCAGGAAGAAGAAGGCACTCGTGTCAACCATCTTCGTGCTGCAGAAGCCGCGAACACCGGCGCGAGCATCGTCGCCACAGCCTGCCCGTTCTGCATCCAGATGTTCGATGACGGTATACCCGGTGTTCAGCCCGACGAGGAGAAGCGCACAATCAAGGCGTTCGATATCGCCGAGTTGCTCGAAGTCAGCGTGAAGCCGGCAGCGATGGCCATGGCTGATGGCGCGACCGAGATGCCGCCGGGGCTCGTCTAGAGCAAAATGTCGTCCGCTAATGCAATGAAGACGGTTCCGGCCGCCCGGCTCAGCACCGCCCCGTACGGATTCTGGAATTTAGATTTTGGATTTTGGGGCGGGCTGCGTTTGGTGGTGACTCGCGTGTCCGCGTCTGCGGGGCACGGCGGGGACGTGGTTGTGCCGGAAGCCTACCGCGGCATGGCTGCCGGGGTACTGACCCTGGCCTCGCCAGCGAAATAGATGATCTGCCCACTTGGTGCCTGTTTAACTGCGCGCGATCACCACGAACTCCCCGGCTCCCGCACCTGCCGGCTCGCGATTCCATCCGCCGAAGATGTGTTCGATGGTGAAGCCCGCACGAGCGAGCGATTCGCGCAGCCCGCTTTCGGACCGGAACGCGAGGGTGGATGTGCTCTGGAGTTCGCCATCGGGGAAGACGTAGTGGTGCGTGAAGGTGACTGCGCCGGCGTGGGCTGACATTACCTCGGTCCAGATCTCTACTTCGGCGCCACCTGGCAGGCTGATGCGGCGGCGAGAGTCTTTTGGGTTCCATCGCTCCCAGGCGTGCGCTTGCGGGTCGCGCGAATCGAACGCGAGATAGCCGCCGGGGACTAAGGCACAGTGGAGAGATTCGAGTGTCTGCTGCCATTCGGCCGCATTCACGAAGAACTGGGCGACGTGGCTCGTCATCATTGCAAGGTCGAACGAGGCCCGGGGCAGGTCGATCGCCGTGCCGTGCAGCCAGGTGACCAGTTCGCTGCCCTGCTTCCGGCGGGCGGCTTCGAGCGAAGCGGGCGCCGGGTCGATGCCTGTGACGCGATGCCCGGCCGCCGCCATGCCAATCGCGAGCCGACCGGTGCCACATCCCAGGTCAACTACCCGCGCGGGAGCCACCTCGTCCGCCAATGCCAGGAAGAAGTCGTCGTCGCGCGACCATGGGCACTCTGCGTCGTAGACCTCCACGAGGCGGGGGTCGTTGAATTCGGCATTACGAGTCGGTTCGGAGGGGCGGCTCATCCCATCCGAGCGCGTCGCCGGAGCACGTCGGCCAGCGTCTCGCCAATCGCGTCTTCTAGCTGGGCGATGTGTTCGCGGTCGTGCTTCGCCCACGCGCCCACGAGCTGCTCGATCGTGAACTCCTTGCCGTCTTGCTTCCCGCGGCGTTCAAGGTCACTCGAACGCAAGGCTCGGAGGATATCGAGCGAGGCTTGCCGCTGGAGGGCGAAATCGGCCAGCAGCCACTCTTTGCGATCACGCCGCCGGTTGCGGTTGGGCTCCCAATCGGCGCCATCGAGGAAATACACGTCGGGCACATCCTCCACCATCATCCGGGTCATCGCCGGGCGCATGCACAGGTACTCGTCGTCGCGGAGGTGGGCCACGATGGTGCGCGCGCTCCAACCGCCGTCCACCTGGGCATCGAGCTGCTTTTCGGTCGCCTCCGCGAGGAGGTGGGCCAGGGTACTCTTCGTCGCTGCCAGTTCTTCAATCAACTCGTCCATCGTTCCAATGTACTACCCCTGTCAGCGCCCCGGGAGGCTCCGGGAGGCAAACCAGGCTTTCCGTGCTCGTTGCCGATTGCTCGTTGCTCGCCGCTCGTCCCTATACTTCGACATGCCCCAAACGATACTTTCACGTCACTCCGTGAACGGCGTCGAGCTCGCGGTCTACGAATGGCCGGCCGACGGCCCGACCGTGTTCCTCGCTCACGCCACAGGGTTCCACGCTCGCTGCTGGGACCAGGTTGTCGCGAAATTACCCGGATTTCGCTGCATCGCCGTCGACATGCGCGGCCACGGCTTAAGCAGCCAGCCCGAACCGCCCTACCTCTGGCGTTACTTTGGCGAAGATGTCGCCGCCCTCGGGCGCGAAATTGGCCTCGATGGCGCTACCGCGGTTGGCCATTCGAAGGGCGGGTACGCCATCACCCTTGCCGCGGCGCTCGCGCCGGGCATCTTCTCGCGGTTGCTCCTCATCGACCCGGTCATCCTCATGCGGGCGGCTTACGTGCGGCTGCCGGCGGAAGGTGAACATTTCGCGGCCCGCCGCCGAAACGAATGGCCGTCGCCCGAGGCGATGTTCGAGAGTTTCCACAAGCGGCCACCCTTTAGCCTCTGGGACGCAGCCGTCCTCCGCGACTACTGCCAGTACGGCCTCGTGCCGAATCCGGCCGGGAGCGACTTCGTGCTCGCCTGTCCGCCCCGAATCGAAGCGGCCACCTACGCGGGGAGCTCCGGCGGCGATATTTACGACGAGATCGCGACCATCGAGATACCCGTCAGAATCCTGCGTGCCCAGGAACGGACGCAGGATTACGCCGCCGATATGAGCCGCTCGCCGACCGCACCGGACCTTGCCAGCCACTTCCAGCACGCTGAGGACGTGTATCTCCCGCAGTACACCCATTTCATCCCGATGCAGGACCCTGCTTTCGTCGCCGAACAGATCCGACAGTTCGCTTCATGAATCGGGTCACACGGCGGCTCCCGGCTACCCGCCACCGCGACTTCCGGGCGCTCTGGCTTGGCAGCGCGTGCTCGAGCACCTCGCTCTGGACGCTCCTCCTTGCAAACGCCTGGATCGTCTACAAGCTGAGCGATTCATCGTTCTGGGTTGGTGTTTCGACCTTCGCCTCCATGTCGCCCTACCTCGTGGCGCCTGTCGGGGGAATGATCGCGGATCGCGTCGAACGCAGGAGTCTCATCCAGGTCACCCGCCTTCTCACGCTGACGGTTGCGCTCACGCTCTTCGGCCTCGCAATTACGAACGTCATCGCTGTCTGGATGGTCGTCGTTCTCGCGCTCATCCAGGGGATGATCCGCGCAGTGGAACAGCCCGGCGACCAGGCACTCCTGGCCAATGTTGTCCCGAAAGAGGACCTCGGTAACGCCGTCGCCCTCACCAGCACCACGCAGAGCGGGTCTCGCGCGGCGGGGCCGCTGCTGGCGGGGCCATTCCTTGCGACGGTTGGGGTGGAAGGCGCCTACGCGGCCTCGGCCGTGTTTGTGCTGTTCTCGTTTCTCTCGGTTCGGCGCGTCTCGATCTCTTCTCGCGGGGGCATCGTCCGGCTCTCTGATGTGGCCGAGAACCTGCGCGAAGGGTTCAACTACATCCGCCACACGCCGCCCGTGCTGGCAATGTTCATCCTCGTCTTCTTCCACTGTTCGCTCACGATGTCGTTCGATGCAATGCTTCCGGGTTTCGCGAAGACCGACCTGCACAGCGCCTCCGGCGGCTTCACGGTGATGACGTTCGGGGTTGGCGCTGGCGCGCTCGTCGGGACGTTCGGCCTCGCCGTGCTCACCGGGATGCGGCGTGGCCCGCTTCTTTTCGCTACCGCGGTCGTAAGTGGGCTCTCCCCGATCCTGATGGGCCTCAGCATGCAGCTCTTCAGTGCGGTTATCGCTGCCACGATCATGGGTTCTTCGCAGGCGATGTTCATGGCGCTCAGCGCCGTCCTCATCCAGGAGATTATTCCCGACCACATTCGGGGCCGGGTGATGAGTCTCTACCTGATGTCAGCGGGCGGCATCATGGCAATCATGAACCTCTCGTTCGGGGCCATTGCCGATAGGGTTGGTGCACCGGTGCTGTTCATGGTGCCGGGGGTGATTTTCGTCGCAATCACGTTGCTTTCGCTGCTCGCGGGCACGCAGCTTCGCTACATCTACCGGAATGGCCGTCCAGCACCGGCTCCTGCGCTGGCGTAACGCTGTCTCAGGCGGCATCGTTCGCAATCACGAGGCGGTGCCGCCCAGCCGTTTTTGCCTCGTACAGCGCCGCGTCGGCCATCGCATAGGCCTCGTCGATGTTGCCGGAAGTCTGCGAGCCTCTGCTGCAGGGGGCCAGCCCTGCGCTCACCGTCACCCGGACGATGGTTCCGTCCACAAGCCCGCAGGGCGTTTTCCCAACCAGATCCACAGCCCGCTGGCATGCCTCGGCCGCGGCATCCAGGGGTACGTAGAAGGCGATCGCGAATTCCTCGCCGCCGATTCGACCGAGCACCCCTTCGCCCCGCACTGCCTCCGATAGTTGCTCTGCTACCGCGCGGAGAACGACATCGCCACCGGGGTGCCCGAAGCGGTCGTTCACTAACTTGAAGCGGTCGATATCGATTACGGCGAGCGCCGCGGGCGGAGTCCGGATTGCCTCGTCGAACCAGGCTCGCCGCGCGAGGACACCCGTCAGGGAGTCGTGGCGTGCCAGGTATTCGGCCACCTCCTTCGCGCGTCTCAGCTGGTCGTTTACGCTTCGCAGCTCACGTTCTGCGCGCCGCTGCTCGGTCACGTCGATGGTCACACCGATAACGGCGCTGGGTGCACCGCCGTTTTCCCGCAGCGGTGCGAAACGTGTGAGCAACTCCCGATTGTTGAACTCGAGGAGTGATTCGAATTGTTCGCCGGCCATGCCTCGCTGGATGCTTCGGCGGATCGTATCCGCATGTGATCGCGGCATCACGTCGAATATCGAAGACCCGGCGAACGACGCCTTTTCGCTCCCGAGCGCCCGAAGACCAGCACCGTCGATAAGCTGGATCGTGCCGTCCGGGTCGAAGACCGTGATGAATACGGGTGCATTGGCGAACACCGTACGCATCTGCTGTTCGGCCCTGCGCAGCTCCCGGTTCAATCCGAAGGCCTTGATCGTCGGGCCTGCTTGCGCCACCAGCGATGCGAGAAACGCGCGCTCATCCGCGCCGAAGTCGTGCTGTTCGGATGCGCAAAACGTGATTGTCCCCAGCATCTGTTCCTGTACAAACACCGGGAACGATGCCATCGAGATAATGTGGGCCCGTTCGTAGTACGGCCGCAGTTCGTCGTTCACGAGCAATTGTTCAGCCGGATCGGACACGTCGCTCACGCAGTAGGGTTCGCGCGTCCACGCCAACTGGCGTGCAACGAGGATGTCGCGCGCCACCGAGTTCTCGGATTCCTGGCCCGCCTGTCCCCGCCTCGCCGCGTCCGTATCGGAATGCCGGCTGGCATTGATCGCCCGGTCGATTACCCTGTCCAACCCGGGGTCGAAGAGGAGGATGGCAACCCAGGCGAAGCCGCTCGCACGCGAGAGCGCGGTGGCGAGTGGTTCCAACGGATTCTCCGTGTCGCCACCCTGGCTGAACGCCTCCGCGATGTTCGCGAGCGAGCGCATCTGGCTGCGAAGCCGCTGTTGCCGTTCGCCATCGAGCACGCTGCTCACGAGGTACGCGAGCAGTGGACGGACTGTGCTGACGAGCGCTATCTGGTCGGTGCTGAGGCCGTTCGGCCAGGGCCCTCGAATGATGAGCATCTCGGAGTTGCTTTCATCGCCCGGCAGCACCGCAGCGACATGCGTGAGCGGCACGCCCGCCTCGATCGGGAGGATCTCCTCAACGAGCCGTTCGCGGATCGTGAGCATCCTCGCGGGCTCGCTTGGATGGGCCGCCGACTCGCGCCATGCATGCCAGTAGCCGCGCTGCTTGATTTCGTACTGGTTGGGCTCGCGTTCGCTCCCGAGCCTCACGAAGTACGGATCCCCACCGCGAATGACATACGCATCTTCCGCACCAAGGAGGTCGCGAATCTCGGCGCAGGCGGCGACGACGGTCTCTGCCGTTGCGGTTGCCGCCGGTGTTGCAACCAGTCGCGAAAGGACCCCCAGGGTAGCGAACATGCAGCGCCTGCCTTCTCCCACTCCTTGCCATGAGGAACGGCAGATTCGCTATCCGTCCGTAGTTCTACCGGTGTGAAGTTCCGGCGTGCGGCGCGCAGAACGGGCGGCCAGTTCCTCCTGTTGGTTGCAGAAAAAAAAGAAGGCCCGCAATTGCGGGCCTTCTTCGGTGGATGGGAGGGCGGTGGTTAGCTTCCGCCGGCCGGTTGCGGGGCCGCCGGGAGGACTTCGCCGCGACGGCGCATGGCGACTGCCTCGTCTTCGCCGATTGCCACCTTGCCCGCCTGGGCCTGCTCCTGTTCGTAGGTCATCTTGTACAGGTTTGCATAGATGCCGTCCTTCGCGAGGAGTTCTTCGTGGGTGCCGATTTCGGCGATCGTCCCCTTATCGAGAACGACGATGCGGCTGGCCTCGCGGATGGTCGAAAGGCGGTGGGCGATGACGAACGAGGTGCGGTCCTTCAGCAAGCGCCGCAGGGCGCGCTGAATGATGACTTCGGTCTGCGTATCGACGTAGGCGGTCGCTTCATCGAGCACGAGGATGCGGGGCGAGGCGAGGATCGCTCGCGCGAAGCTGATGAGCTGGCGCTGCCCCACCGAGAGGTTCTGGCCGCGCTGCTGGAGCACGGTGTCGTAGCCGTGTTCGAGACGCGTGATGAACTCATCAGCGCCGACGGCCGTGGCTGCCGCCTCAACCTGCTCGGTGGTTGCTTCGGGTCGGCCGTAGGCGATGTTCTCGCGCACGGTGCCGCTGAAGAGGTACGGGTTCTGGAGAACGACGCCCATGTGCCGCGTGAGCGAACGCCGCTTAATGTCGCGCACGTCATGTCCATCGATCTTGATCGCTCCGCCGGTTACTTCGTATCCGCGGCTGATAAGCGAGGTGATGGTCGTCTTGCCAGCGCCCGTAGGCCCGACGAACGCGATCGTTTCGCCCGGTTCTACGTGCAGCGTAATGCCGCGAAGGATCGGGACCGTCTCGACGTAGTGGAAGGTGACATCTTCGAAGTCGACGCGGCCTTCGACCGCATCGAGTTCGAGGGCGTCTTCCTTGTCGACGATTCGAGGCGTGGTGTCGAGCACTTCGAAGATTCGTTCGCCGCCGGCCATGGCCCGCTGGAGCATCGTGTACTGCAGCACGAGGTCGCGGATCGGATCGAAGAAGCGGCCAACGTAGAGGGTGAAGCTTGTCAGGACGAGGAACAGGGTGGCGACGTCGACATCGCTCGCGTTCAGGGCGCGCAATCCACCGACAATGAGGACCATCGCGGTGGCGATTGCGACGGCGAGTTCGATGACGGGCATGATTGCGGCGCTGAGCATCCCGGCCCAGATGTTTGCCCGGCGGTTGTCCTGGTTCAGCGCATCGAAGCGCCTGGCGTTCTCGTCCTCGCGAGACATGGATTGGACGGCGCGCACGCCGGAGACGTTTTCGGCCAGGGTGCCGTAGAGCGCACTGATCTTGATCCGGACATCGACGAATGCCTGCTTGGCGTGTTTCGCCCACCAGACCATCACGAGGATGAGTGGTGGAACGATGGCGAACGTGACGAGGGCCAGTTGCCAGTCGATCAGGAGGAGGACGGTCACGACGACGCTGAGACCGACGAAATCGGCGAGGAAGGTGAGCGAACCGCTGGTGAGCAGTTCCTGCATCACGGTCACATCGCTTGTCAGGCGGCTAATCATCCGGCCGACTTCCATCTCATCGTAGAAACTGAGACTGAGCCCCTGCATGTGGTCGTACATCTCGGTCCGCAGTTGCAGAAGCAGGCGGTTTCCCATCCAGGCCGTAGTCAGCAACTGGGTGTAGGCGGAAAGCCAGGTGATGCCGGCGGTGCCGATCATGATGCCGAGCAGCCACCAGACACGATCCGTATTGCCGTTCACGCCGGCCTTCACGGTGAGGCCGATGAGCAGCGGCTGAATGAAGCTGGAAATCGCCGTGGTGATCATGCAGAAGACGGCAAGAGCCGCCTGCCATTTGTATGGCTTGAGGTAGGGAAGGATGCGGCGGACAACCTGTCCGTCGTATGCCTTTCCCAGGATATCGTCGTCCCAGCCATCAGCGTTCCGCGCGGAGCGTGGCCCCATGCCCTGCCCGCCGATGCCGGTACTCCAACCGCCAGCGCCCGATCCTCCGAACATCATTAGGAACCACCTCCAACAGCGACCGGCGTGTGATGGCCGAGTGCCTCTTCCTGGTCCCGGAGTTCCAGGTCGAAAATTCTGCGATACAGGCCTTCCTGTTCGAGCAGCTCGGCGTGGGTGCCGCGCTGCTCCACGTGTCCGTCCTGCAGCACGATGATTTCATCGGCGCGCATGACGGTACGCAGTCGCTGGGCGATCACGAAGGTCGTGCGCCCCTGCATGAGTTCGTTCAGGGCCTGCTGGATGAGGAACTCGGTCTGCGAGTCCACGCTCGCGGTCGAGTCGTCGAAGATCAGGATCTTCGGGTCGAGGAGCAACGTCCGGGCAATGGCGATGCGCTGTTTCTGGCCGCCCGAGAGGGTAACGCCGCGTTCGCCGACCCACTCGTCGTAGCCATAGGGCAGGCTCACGATGAACTCGTGGATGCGAGCGGCCTTCGCGGCCGCCTCGATATCCTCCTGGGTGGCATCGGGCCGGCCGTAGCCAATGTTGTCGCGGATGGTCCCGACGAACAGGAAGACATCCTGCTGGACGATCCCGATGTTCGTCCGGAGGGAATCGAGCGTGACATCGCGAATATCGATGCCATCGATCGTGATCTGCCCGCCCGTGACGTCGTAGAACCGTGGAATCAGGTTCACGACGGTCGATTTCCCGCTGCCTGTCGGTCCGAGCAGGGCGATCACCTTGCCCGGCGTGCCATCGATATCGACGTTACTGAGCACGGCGCTGAGGTTGTCGTAGCCGAAGCTCACGTTTTCGAAACGGATGTGGCCCTTCACGTCGGTCAGGACCTTGGCGTCCGGTTTTTCCTGGACGGCCGACTGGGCGTCGATGAGTTCGAAGACACGCTCCGATGAACTCATGCAGCGCGCGATGATGTTGATGATGAAGCCGATGGAGCGCACCGGCAGCTGCAACAGGTTGAGCCAGAGGGTGAACAAGGTGAGGTCGCCGACCGTCAGGCTCCCCTGCGTAATGAGGTAGGCGCCAACGCCGACGGTGAGCGCCACCTGCGCCGCCGAAAGGCCCTGCAGCATTGGCTGGTTCCCGGCCTGGACGCGCGCGGAGTAGTAGCTGAGGTCGGCCTGTTTGGTGGCTGTTTCGCGGAACTTCTGGCTTTCGAATGGCTCCTGTGCGAACGCCTTGACTACCCGGATGCCGGTCAACCCTTCTTCCGCGACCTGGGTCATTTCCGCCTGATTCTGCTGGATCTGCATCCAAACAGGCCGCAGTCGCGAACTCGTCACGTAGGACCGCCAGGCGAGGAGCGGCATCGTCACAATTGAAACGAGGGCAAGGTGCCAGTTGATGATGAACATGCCGACGATCGAGATGCCGAGCATCACCGTGATGAACGCCAGCCGGAGGGCGCCCATGTTGACGAACATCCGGATGTTCTCAACGTCCTGGGTCGCTCGCGACATGATCTGGCCGGTCTGGGCCTTGTCGTGGTAGGCGTAGCTCAGCCGCTGAAGGTTGTCGTAGATCTTGTTCCGAATGTCGTAGGCGACTGATTGGCCGACCGTCTCACCGAGATACTGCTGGCCGAACTGGGCGATGCCGCGTCCAATGGCGAACGCGATAATCGCCAGTGAGCCGTAGACGATGAGGTGTCCATTGCCGTCGAGATCGGTCAGCTTACCGGTGGCATCCTTTTGGGGGTCGAGACCAAAGTCGATTGCATAACGGATGAGCAGCGGGCTGATCATGACGAAAACGCTCGCACCGAGCATCGAAATCCATGCCAGCGTGAGTTGCTTTTTGTAAGGTTTGAGATATGGGATGAGGCGTAAAAGCCAGCGCACAGACTCCCCCTTGGTAACCGGTGGAGAATATCATACCTTCACGCGAACGTGAAGGTACTGGAGCTCATGAATTTCTTTCGAAGCCGAATGACGTTCGAACGGGTGCGGTCCGCCACTTTGAGGGCATTTCGTGGGGTGTGCTTGCAGGTTGGGGCGTTCCGCCTTGTTGGGGCGAACTGGTACCATGGGCCTCCCGATGCCACCGACCGAGCCGGACCACTACACAGTGCTGGGTGTCGCGCGGACTGCCTCCGTGATCGAAGTCCGGGCCGCTTACCGCAAGCTGGCACGTGAAAACCACCCCGACGCCAACCCATCGCCCGAAGCAGAAGGCGCGATGCGGCGGATCAACCAGGCGTGGGAGACGCTCCGTGATGTCGAGCGGCGGACCCAGTACGACCGCCTGCTTCCGCGCCCGCGCCGCACCGTGGTCCGGCCGATGCGCACTGGTTCGCGCCAGCCGCCGGCGCCGCCACGGCCTCGCCCCCAGGCAGATCCCTTCCGCGCCGAAGATGCGCCACGCACCGAATCCCGTGCCGGCGTCGAGTTCACCGGCGATGCGAGCATCAACTGGTACAGCGAAATCGGGGTCCGGGGAGACGCCCCTCGGCAGGAGATCCTGAAGGCTCTTTCGCGCATGGCTACGAACCTGAATGGTGCCGATATCAGTGCTGTCGAGTTCGCCCGGCGCCGGAATCAGATGCGGGATGCCTGGGCGATTCTGGGCGACCAGCACATGCGCGCTGCCTACGATCGGGCCCGAAAGGCAGCGCCAACGCGGCCCGCGCCCGGATCTGCCGATCCGGAGCCAGAGCCTAGCCCAGCTCCTCCGCCCGGCTACCGCGTCGGCCCGGTCCAGGTAAATGGCGTGTCCGTTGATAAGGATGCGCTGCTCGAAGGGGCCGACCTGCGTGGTGCCGACTTGCGTGGACTCGACCTCGCCGGGATCGACCTTCGCAACGCCAGGCTCCAGGGCGCGGACTTCGAGGCCGCATCGCTGCGCAGGGCGAAGCTCGCGGGCGCGGATTTCTCGGGAGCCAACCTGCGCTTTGCCGACCTCTCGAACGCCGATGTATCGACGGCGAACCTGCGCCAGGCCGACCTCTCAGGTGCTGCGCTCCACGCCACGAACTTCTTCCGCGCGAACCTTGCGGGCGCCGGCCTTGCGAACGCCGTAGGACCGGGGATTAACCT
>JBATAT010000005.1:0-8422 GCA_049662005.1 Tepidiformaceae bacterium | reverse complement strand
AGAGGCTGAGCAGTCGATCGAGCTCTACAACCAGGCCGCCGGATCAGACCAGCCGCTCGAGGTGGAGCTACTCGTAACCTGGAACGGCATCGAAATGTATGTGACCACCACGATGACGCCGGTGTTCGATGCACCCGGTTCCAACTGCCACCGCCTCATTTGCTGGAGCAGGGATCTCAGCCGCCACCGTCAGCACGAAAAAGCGCTGGCCGAATCGGAGGCGAATTACCGGGCCGTCATCGATGGCACCTCCGATGCTGTTTGGGTGATAGACAGGGGCGACGACGACCTCTACCGAGTGACGATGGCCAACCCTCGAACCCTGGAACTGCTCGGCATCGACCCCTCGAAGGCCATCGGAAAGACCCTCGACGAGTTCCTCCGGCCGGCCGCCGCCGAAGCGGCGCTCAAACGGTACCGCCAGGCCGAAGAAACGGGTGAGGCGATCGAGTATGAGAACGTGGTGGAGCGCAACGGCCTGCGGACGGAAGTGGTCACCCACCTGACCCCGTTGTTCGATTCGACCGGACGCTGCTACCGGATCATCGGCTCGTCGCGCGATGTAACAGACCGGCGGCGCGCCGAAGCGGCACTCCTCCAGGCACAGAAGATCGAGAGCCTCGGGGTGCTCGCGGGCGGTATCGCGCACGATTTCAACAATCTCCTGACAACGATCCTCGGGAACCTCTTCCTGCTCGATGGCGAACTGCCCCCGGATAGCCCCCTGAGAGACTATGCGCACGATTCCAAGGTGGCAGCGGAACGCGGGGCGGACCTGGTCCGCAGGCTCCTCGGGTTCAGCCGCCCCGGGATGCCAGCCCACGACGAGTTTTCGCTCGAACTCTTGTTCAAGGAAACCGCCAGCCTCGTCCAGCGCACGTTGAGCCCGAGCGTCGCCCTCGTCTTCGAACCTGGCCCGGACAACGACCTGGCCATAGGCGAATTCGGCTCACTCCAACAGGTCCTCGTGAACCTCTTCCTCAACGCCCGCGATGCCATGCCTGGTGGCGGAACCATCCGTGTGACGCGGCGGATTTTCGACCTCCCCGACGAACCGATCTGGGCACAGCGCGGCCTGAGGGGCGGCCCGTACCAGGAGATCCTGGTCGCCGATACGGGCACGGGTATGTCGCGAGATGTCATCCAGCGCATCTTCGACCCATTCTTCACCACGAAAGGCGTCGGCAAGGGCACGGGACTCGGACTTTCGACCTCGCTCAGCATCGTCCGGGCACATGGCGGATGGCTGGAAGCGGAAAGCGACGACGGCGGTGGAAGCACCTTCCGGCTACTCCTGCCAGCACGCTAACCACCCGTCCAACCCGCCGGCGGGCCCTCACCGATGAGTTCTTCGCGCTCCAGGCGATCGAGGGTGGCATCATCCAGGCCAAGCATCTCCCTGAGCACCTTGCGGCTGTCTGCTCCGTGGCCTGGTGCAGCGAAGCGCACCGTCGCGGGGGTGCGGTGGAGACGGGGCGCTATCCCCGCCATCCGTTGGCGGCCGACGTCGACCTGCTCGACATCGACGAAGAAGCCGCGGGCGGCCAGCTGTTCGCACACCATCACTTCGGCGATCGTCCGGACGGGCGCCGCAACACCTCCCGCGTGCGCCAGCCATTGGCCGCCGGTCCCCGGTTCGATGCGATCATCGCCGCCCAGGGGGTTCAGGTTTCCAGCGGGAGCTGCCCACCCATCGTGAACGTAGAAGGGCGCGGTCATCGAGAGCATCGACTCTTGCTGAGCTACCTCAACGTGACTGCCTTCACCAGTGTTTGCACGCCTGCGAAGCGCCGCCAACACCGCAGCAGCCCCGTGGAGGCCCGCAACGGCATCGGGGTACATCAACCCCGAATTCTGAGGGTGGCCGCCGGGCTCCCCGAGCAGGGCTGCGTTGCCCGACATCGGCTCGATCGTGCCGCCGATTGCCGGGTAGTCACTGTACGGTCCACTAAGCCCATAGCCGGGCATCGAAAGCAGGATGATATCGTCGTTCCGCTCACGCAGGCGTTCGAAGCCCAGGTCGAAGTTGGGCAGCACACGCGGAGTGAAGTTCTCGCTCACGACGTCGGACTTCGCCACCAATGCCAGGAAAATCTCGCGGCACTCGGCGTTCGCAAGGTCGAGCGTGATTCCGAGCTTGTTGCGGTTCACCGAGTTGGCCAGCCACATGCGGTTGTACGGGCGATCGCCCGGGCCGTCGCTCGGGTAAGCCTGGATCCCGCGCTCCCCCCGGAAGCCTCCTCGCCAGGGATCGGGCCGGGTGCGCGATTCGATCTTGATGACCGTGGCGCCGAGGTCGGCGAGCAGTTGCAGAGCATACGAACCCGCCCACGCCTGCGTCAGATCGGTGATCACGATGTGTTCCAGCGGCAAGTTCCGCGGCGTTGCCCCCGGTCGCGGTCCACCGAAGACGGTGTGCGGTGCGGTAGATGGGCGGGCCGCCACGGGTAGGACTTCGCCGCGCGTTCGGATGGGAATCCGGGGGATGCGCACCGTCTCCGGGCCTGCTTCGATGAATGCCCCCCGGGCGGCAAGGTGCTCATCGTGGAGCAGATCCCGCGGGTGCATGACCATGCCGCAGACGACTCGCATTGGCGACAGCAGATCGAACAGCTCCTTTCGCGTCCGCGAACGAAGATAGGGTTCGAGGGTGTCCCGCATCGCTTTGGCGTGCTTGCGCCGCCCACCTTCCGAAGCGAACCGGTCGTCGCCGGGTTCGAGTTCGACTTCGAGCACACTGACGATCGTTTCCCACGCCTTATCGGCCGAGATGTAGAGGCTCATCCAGCCATCGGCACATTCGAACAACATGTCGGCGCCGCGTTGCTTTCGTTGCGGTCCGCTGCCGGTGTAACTCCATTGGAGGACCGCGGGCCCAAGCACGTTAACCAGCGATTCCATGCAGGAGGATTCGACGAGCTGCCCACGGCCCGATTGATCGCGCTCCTCGAGGGCGGCAAGGGCGCCGATGAACCCGAGCAGCGCTCCAACCATCTCCGCCTGGATCCCCGGTTCGCGCAGCGGCACCCCGTCCGCGTATCCGTTGATGCCCGCCATCCCGGAGAGCGCGCTGATGATGAGGTCGCCGGCCTCGTTCTTCGCCCATGGCCCATCGAGCCCGAACGGTGTGACCGAAACATGAACGAGGGTGGGATATGCGCTCGTACGGTCGCGGAACCCGGCGGGCGCGTTGTCATCGATCAGCACATCGGCCCCAGCAATCAGGGTTTCGAGGCTCACCGTGGCGTTCGCAACATGCTTGCCGCAATCGAGCCAGAGGGCATCACGGTCGCCTGGAGCTGGAGTCCCGCCAACCCGCACAACGGTGGCGCCAAGCTCGGCGAAAAGCCGCCCGAGGTAGCGGCCTCGAACGTGCCGGGTGTCCTCGACCACCGAAACGCCCGCGAGGGCAGGGCCGCCCGTCACAGCTTCGTCGCCCCCTTCGGGATCCCCTGTTCCAGGTGTTCGAGCGCGCGCTGCACGCCCCCAAGCCTTTTCGGGCCCGGCCGCTCGCCGCCTGAGGGAGAGAGGGCGGAACGCGGCAGGGAATTGAGATGGTAGGCGTTGTAGGCCGCTTCGACCGTATGGCTAAAGCCCTTGGCATCTTCCATGTTGTTCACGCTGAACTTCACCATGCGGAGGAAGAAGGGATCGTTTGTGGCGACGCGTTCTGCGAAGGCGAGTGTCTCCCGTTCGAGTTCGTCCTCCGGATAGAGCCGGTTCGCGAACCCGAGCTCGAGGGCCTCAGCCGCGGGCATGAAGCGTGTCTCGTACAACAGCTCCTTCGCCTTACGCGGCCCGACATCCCAGGGGAGAGGGAAGTACTGGGTGTGGTTCGGGAGGAACATCGCATTATCCGCAGCGAAGACGAGATCCATGCTCGAAGCGAACATGAATCCGCCGAAGATGCAGTAGCCCTTCACCATCGCGATGGTGGGCTTGGGGATGTTGCGCCAGCGGAGGGTTGCCGAGACGAACATCTCGTACGACCGGGCGTAACGGCCACCGAGATTGTTCGGCAGGCCGCCACGGGCCTCGCGATCGGCGATCTCCTCCGGCGTGCCGAGGTCGTGCCCGGCCGAAAAATGATCGCCCTTGCCAGAAAGCACGATGACATGAACCTGGTCGTCTTCGGCCGCCGCACGAAACGCGTCGTCCATCTCTTCGATCATGATCCGGCTCTGCGCGTTCCGGACCTGCGGCCGGTTGAGGATGATGCGCGCAACGGCACCCGGCTCGTAAACGATGTGCTTGTAAGTCATGGCTATTCCTCGCGCGATGTGCGCGAGCGATAGTAACCCACAGATATCCACTCCGATGTTTTTCGCCACCGCTTATTGGAAAGAACGCATTGGAATTCCCTCCGCAGTTCGGATCTGTTTATACTCGCGCGTCCGTACTGCCAATAGGCAGTGTCAATACCTGAAATCAGCCGCATCAGCCACCGGCGGACACCGCGCGACCCTGAAGGAGGGCCCTGAAATGACGACACGAGACAACTACTGGACAAAGCCCCGGTTTGGCCGGCGGCGATTCATGGGCAGCGCGGCCGCCGCAGGTGTCGGCGCCGCTGCGCTCGGACTCGTTGGTTGCGGCGACGATGACGATTCGAAGAATTCCGACACCCCGGGCGCCACAACCACGACCAGCAGCGGCGGTTCGCCCACGGCCGCGCCTTCGAGTTCGGCCGGGAAGCCCAAGAAGGGCGGAATCAACGTCGCCCAGTCGGCGATGGCCTACGACTCCATCGATCCGCACCGCACCGTCGCGAGCCCGGCCATCCAGGTCCTCACTCGGGCGATGTCGAAGCTGCTGTACTTCAAGAACCCGAACACCGGCGAAGTCGCTGGCGACCTCGCGGAAAAGTGGGAGACGCCGGACGCCAAGACAGTGACCCTGACGATTCGCAAGGGCGTGAAGTGGCAGTCCAAAGGTCCCGGCGCCAGCAATCCCGCGGCAAAGCCCGGCCGCGATTTCACCGTCGATGATGTGATCTACAACATCGAGCGCCAGAAGGCGGGCCTGCTCTCCGATGGCTCCAAGGCAACCTTCGGGCGCAAGTCCTACTGGTCGGGCGTCGATAAAGTGGAAGCGGTCGATGACTCGCACCTGAAAATGACGCTCACGAAGCCAAACGCAGCCTTCGTCCAGGGCCTTGCGAACGAATTCAACCTCATCGTGCAGAAAGAGCTGATCGAAGCAACCGAAGGGAAGGCCGCCGAAATTTCGGCCGATAAGGTCATCGGTACCGGCCCCTACATCCTCACCGAATGGGCTCCGGGCAAATCGATCTCGGCGGTGCAAAACACCGAGTACTTCCTCAAGGATCAGCCGTATCTCGAAGCGACCCACTGGGTTCAAACGTTTGCCGACCCGACGGCCTACCGCATCGCTTTCGAGCAGAAGCAGATCGATTCATTTTCAGACCCAGACCCGGATGTGGTGACTTCGCTGCACGATTCGAACAAGGACGCAACGTATACGCGCTACTCCGGGGTAGCGAACACCGTCGCGATTTACCTGCCGGCGACTCAGGCTCCCTGGAACGACCCGAGACTCATCAAGGCCGTCAATCTCGCCGCTGATCGGCGCCAGCTCATTCAGCAGCTCCACAACGGCCTCGGAAAGGTCAGTGGTCCAGTTTCCTGGCTCCAGGAAAAGTGGGCGATTCCACAGGCCGATCTCGACAAGACGCCGGGCTACCGGGCCAAGAAGGACGAGGACCTCGCCGAGGCAAAGAAGCTCTGGGACGCGGCCAACGGCAGTAGCCTCGGGGAAATCACCTGGGTCACGGCCGACATCTGGACTGGCCGCGCAGCCTGGGGCGCCACCCCCGACATCATCACGAGCATGTTCAACAAAGCCTTCGGGACCGACCAGTTCAAATCTCGCGTCGCTGGCTACGCGGAGATCATCCCGGCCTGGAACTCGAAAAAGTTCGAGCCGTTCTTCGGCTGGATCCCCAACGTGGAGATTCCGGATGCCCGCGGCGACATGGTCGCCGCCTTCAACTCCACGTCTCCGGGGAACATCTGGGGAGTCTCCGAACCAGAAAAGATCGATGCAAAGCTCTCGCGCGCGCTCGAAACCCTCGACGACAAGGAGGCCCTCAAGCTGGTCCGCGAGGTCCAGGATCTCGCGCTCGAGAACGGCCAGTACGGTCGAATCATCATGTACAACTACATCTCACCCAGCCTCTACTGGAACTACATGCACACAACCGGGCCTGCCCCGGATGCTGGTTGGAACTTCCTCGCGAACGGTGTCGCCACCCTCGACGACTGGATCGATACCGACGACGCGAGCTACAAGGGCCGGGCCACACCACAGGTCAAGACGCTCTAGCCGCGTCCTCGTACTTCAAGCGTCGATCGGGGCTGTCCCGCCTGGGGCAGTCCCGGCTCTCCCGCCTCTCAATCAAAGGACCGTGGTTCCATGCGCGACTATGTGATCCGGCGCCTCCTGCTCAACTTCCTCGTCCTCTGGATGGTGGCGTCGATGATTTTCCTCGCCCTCCGGGTGTTGCCGGGGAACTACGCCGTCGCCCAATTCGCCAGCGCCAACATCGGCGCGGTGAGCGATGAAACCATCGCCGAAGCCGAACACGAACTCGGACTCGATAAGCCAGTCGCCCAACAGTACGTCGAGTTCATGGGAGACCTTGTCCGCCTGGACCTTGGCACGTCGTTCCGGACGAAGCGCAGCGTCTGGGCCGAAATCGGCGACGCAATGCCCTACAGCCTCGAACTCGGGGCACTCATCGTCCTCGTCGGGTTCTCCATCGCCATCCCCGTCGGAATCATCAGCGCGCTGCGACAGGACGAGTGGCCGGACTACGTCTTACGCGGTGTTGCCATCGGGGGTCTGGCTGCACCGGTCTTCTGGACAGCATCGATCGCCGTCTTCGTGGTGCTCGCATTCAACCTGTTCAAAATCGATGTGACCGGCCAGCCGCATATCTGGGAGAGCCCGAAGGCCGCCTTACAGTGGTACGTGATCCCGATGTTCGCGGGCGGGATTGCTTCCACCGCCAACACGATGCGCCTCCTTCGCTCGCAAATGCTGGAGGTTGTGCGCGAAGATTTCGTGCGCACCGCACGGGCGAAGGGCCTCGATGAACGGCATGTCATCATGCGGCACGCCCTTCGCAACGCCGTCCTACCGGTCATCACCGTCATGGGCCTCACCGTCGCCACGATTGTTGGCTCCCAGATCGTGCTCGAACAGATGTTTAATGTCCCCGGCGTGGGCCGATTGCTCTTCACTTCGGTGATCATCCGAGACTACCCGCTCACCCAGGGCCTCGTCCTTCTCACCACCTTCGTGATTGTGATGACGAACCTGGCGGTTGACGTGTTGTATGGGCTGCTCGACCCGAGAGTGAGGTATTCGTGACAGACACAACCGCAACTGCGAACGTCGTCGACCCCTTCGGAGGGTTCGCACCCACCGGCTGGCGCGGCGCGATGCACTCATTCACCCGCTTCATGCTGAAGAAACGTCTCGGCGCTTTCGGGCTGATCCTGATCGTCTTCTTCACCATTGTTGCTGTGTTCGCGCCAGTAGTCGGCCGGTACGATCCGGACGAAATCTTCCAGGCGCCGAACCCGAACTACAAAAGCGACCCGTCGATCGCCGAGTTAGCGAAAGACCAGAGTGTCGGTTCGCCGGATATCGTCGACCAGTACGCTTCGCCCAACGCCAAGCACTGGTTCGGCACCGACAAATTCGGGCGCGATATCTACTCTCGCATCGTCCATGGCGCGAAGCTTTCGCTGACGGTGGGCCTTGGTGCATCGGTCATCGCCCTCGCCGTGGGGCTGATCCTGGGGGTGCCCTCCGCCTTCTATCGAGGCTGGCTCGACCTCATCCTCCAGCGCTTCGTCGACGCCCTGCAGGCGTTCCCGGCGCTCGTCTTACTCCTCGTGCTCGTCCAGGTGGCCGAACCGTCGGTCCGGAACACGGTGATCGCCCTCGGGGTTATCGGTGTACCCACCACCACGCGCCTCACGCGGTCGGCGGTCCTGGGCACCGTCACCCGCGACTACGTGATTGCGGCACGCGCAGCTGGCGCGTCAGACCTCCGGATAATGGCGCGCCACGTGATGCCCAACATCGCCGCTGTCCTTGTCATCACCTTCTCGATCGGCATCGGCGCATACATCCTCTTCGAGGCGACGATTTCGTTCCTCGGCGTTGGCCCGTCGGATGTGGTCTCGTGGGGCAAGATGGTCCAGGAAGGGCGCGCGAACATCGACATCCACCCGTGGCTCTCGGTCTTCGCCGGCTCAGCCATCGCCTTGCTCGTGATCTCGTTCAACTTCCTCGGCGATGCCCTCCGCGACGAACTCGACCCGCGGCTCCGGGGCTCGCGCTAAGGGTTCTCCTCCGGCGCGAGGAGGAAATCCGTGTACCGGGCGGC
>JBATAT010000004.1:0-3552 GCA_049662005.1 Tepidiformaceae bacterium | reverse complement strand
AACCGAACTACCCGAGCGCAACCCGGGCGTCCGTGCCTGGGCCGACCTGAGCGACGATGAGCGGCGCCTCGCGGTCCGGCTGCAGGCCGCATTCGCAGGCATGCTGGAACATGCTGATGCCCAGGTTGGCCGGCTGCTGGCCTATCTCTCCGAGACGGGCCAACTCGACAACACCATGATCGTTCTCATTTCGGATAACGGCGCCAGCCAGGAAGGGTCGCCGTTTGGCACGGTGAACGCGCTTCGCTACTTCAACGGTGTTCGCGACAACCTCGAACAAAACCTCGAGCACATCGACGAGATCGGCCAGGGCCACCTGAACAACAACTATCCGCTGGGCTGGGCGATGGCGGGCAACACGCCGCTGAAGCGTTACAAGCAGAACACGCACGGCGGTGGAATACGTGACCCGCTCATCGTTCACTGGCCAAAGCGGATCTCCGAAGGCGGGGCGATTCGCCGGCAATTCCACCACGTCTCCGATATCACTCCGACCGTGTTGGAAGTCATCGGAATCCAGGCGCCCGCCGAAGTGAATGGCGTTACGCAACAGCCGATCGAGGGCACCAGCCTGGTCTACAGCTTCGACGATCCGGACGCGGCGAGCCGGAAGGGCAGCCAGTATTTCGAAATGCTGGGCCATCGGGGCATCTGGCACGACGGTTGGAAGGCCGTTACCTGGCACAACCAGGGCGCCCCATTCGACGCGGACCAGTGGGAGCTGTATCACCTCGAAAACGACTTCAACGAAGTCCATGACCTGAGCACTGAACAACCGGGAAAGCTCCAGGAGATGATAGGGCGCTGGTGGGCCGATGCGGGCGCGAACAAGGTGCTGCCCCTGAACGACTCCCGCGCGCGCTTCATCTCCCGGAACCCGTACAGCGTGGCGAGCCGCAGGCACTGGGAACTGCGCCCTGGTGCGGGTCGGATTCCACGGGCGGCCGCGCCGGATACGCGTAATCGTTCATACTCCATCACCGCGTTCGTCGAAATTCCCGAAGCGGGTGCGGAGGGTGCGCTCGTTGCCCAGGGAGACTGGTGCGGCGGCTACGCGATGTACGTGAAGGACGGGCACCTTTTCCACGACTACAACTTCGTGAACACGCACTACATCATCCGCAGCGACATCCCCGTCCCGGCCGGCAGTTGCGAACTGCGCTACGAGATGCGCAAGACCGGGGAGTTCGCTGGCGAGGCGACGCTCTTCATCAATGGCACGGCCTGCGGAACCGTCGACCTCCCGCAAACCTACCGCGCCCAGACCTCGTTCATTGGCCTCGAAGTAGGGAGGGCGCCGAAGCCTGCGGTATCCGATTTCGATGCTCCTTTCGTCTTCACGGGCACGTTGCACAACGTCGTCTACGAACTCGGAGATGACCAGCAGGTCGATCCGGCTGGCGAGCTTCGTGCCGCGATGCGTCAGCAATAGCTGTTCGAAGCGCTGCGCAACGGGCTTGCCGCATTTACAATCCGCCCACGAAAAGAGGGGACAGATGACGCAGCTCGAAGGGAAGATAGCGGTAATCACCGGTGGAGCAAGCGGTATCGGTGAAGGGACCGTCCGCAAGTTCATTGAAAGTGGCGCCCGGGTCGTGATTTCCGATGTGCAGGATGCGCGCGGCGAGAAGCTCGCGGAGGAACTCGGCCCGAACGCCAGCTTCTACCACACCGATGTCGGGCAGGAGGAGGAAGTGCGCGCCGCCGTCGGTTACGCCGTCCAGAAGTGGGGCCGCCTCGATGTGATGTTCAACAACGCGGGCTTCGGAGGCGTCTCGGGCTCGATCCTCGACACCGATATGGCCGCCTACGACACCACGATGGCAGTCCTCCTGCGGGGCGTCGTCCTGGGCATGAAGCACGCCGGCCGCGTGATGAAAGAGCAGGGCAGCGGCTCAATCATTTCGACATCGAGCGTGGCTGGCGTCGGTATCGGTTACGGGCCGCACGTCTACAGTGCCGCCAAGGCCGCGATCATCCACCTCACGAAATCTGTCGCCAACGAACTCGGTGAGAGCGGCGTGCGTGTGAACGCTATCTGTCCCGGCGGCATCGCCACGCCGATCTTCGGAAAAGGCATGGGCCTCTCGCCCGAGCAGGCCGATCTCACGGTCGACCTGATGAGGGTGCGGCTCGCGCAGGGCCAGCCGATCAAGCGCTCCGGGCTGCCCGAAGACATCGCCAACGCAGCGGCCTGGCTCGCCAGCGATGAGGCAAGCTTCGTCAGCGGCCACGCCCTCGTGGTCGATGGCGCGCTGACGACCGGACGCCTCTGGTCCGAACGCCAACAGGCTTCGGGCGAACGGCTGGCGCAGTTCAAGCTGCCGGGGAATCAGTAGGAGATGGGCAACGGTATGGAGATGAGCGGTGCTGCACTTACAACCAATCAGATCGAGTTCGCTGAACACTTGGCGACGATCTGGCAGCCGTCCGGAACTGCCGGTAATTCCAGCGCATTCGTTCATTGCTATCCGATCACCCGCTCCCGGTACTGGAAACCGTGGCGAGCACGCTTCGCGACGCCAGTCCATCACTGGTGGTGTCGCTCACTTGAAGAAGCCGCAGGCAACTATTCGTGGCCAGACCCGAGTCCTACGCTCACCTTCGCCGTTATCGCCGCCAGGTTGAGAGATGCCATCGCGCAAGACAACGACGAGCAAGCTCGTGAGGCCTCTCTTGATCTGTTTCGGTGGGGTGGAGTTGGCCGACGGCCCGACGACAACTCGCGCATCTGGATCGAGCGAGAAGCCGCGATGGGCACGCTTTGCCAGTCTGTCAAGCGAGCTGTCGAGTTGCTACAACCGAGCAGTTCGGGGAGCCTCCGTCCCTTCGATGGCGCGACGTTCCCAATGAACGCGGCGATGACCAAGGTCTATGCTGCGGCCGATCCCGATAACCTGATCATTTATGATGGTCGGGTCGGAGCCGCTCTGGGATTACTCGCGAGATATTGGCTCGAACGGCGGGGCGACCGTGCCGTACCTCCTGATCTCGCTTTTCGTTGGGGAGTCGGTCGTAGCAAGACGGTGCGCGACCCTTCTTCAACCGGGTACAGGTTCACTTCGCTCTATTCACCCAGCACATCGCTTCTGCATCGTGATGCAGCATGGGCTGCGATGGTCCGAAAGGGTTCTCAGATACTTAAACGCGCGGTTTCGGCCACCGCTTTTACAGCAACAGTCGGCGAATTTGAGCGAGCCTTATTCATGATCGGCTACGACGTCGGGTCTGAGGCAGGTTTACCGGATCCACTGCCCGCCGTTACCGAAGTTCAAGGATTGCTGGCCGAAGACTGAATTGGATCACCGCCCGCTTCGCGTAGACTCCGCCCAAACACACGTCGCCCCCGAGGAGCCACCCATGCCACGTCTCGAAAACCAGGTCGCACTGATCACCGGCGCCGCTAGCGGAATCGGTGAAGGCACCGTCCGCAAGTTCGTGGCCGAAGGCGCCCGCGTCCTGATCGCCGATATCCAGGACGAACGCGGCAGTGCCCTCGCCGAGGAACTTGGACCCGGCACCGCCTACCTCCGCACGGATGTCGCCGAGGAA
>JBATAT010000003.1:0-6048 GCA_049662005.1 Tepidiformaceae bacterium | reverse complement strand
GGCCGCATTTACGATTCGAACTCGGCCGCCATCGCCGCCCAGGTCGTCTCCTTCGGCGGGATTCCACGCCTTCTCGGCATCGCCCGCGATACCGTGGAGGACCTCACCCGCAAGATCCACGAAGGTCTCGATGCCGACATGCTCGTGACCTCGGCTGGCGTCTCGCGCGGCGATTTCGATGTCGTGAAGGACGTCCTCGCCAGCGAAGGGTCGGTCGACTTCTGGACCGTCCGTATGCGCCCGGGAAAACCCCTCGCCTTCGGCGCCTTCACCGCCCCGGACGGCCGCCGGATCCCCCATCTCGGCCTCCCCGGGAATCCGGTGAGTTCCATGGTTTCATTCGAACTCTTCGGCAGAGCCGCCATCTTCAAGATGCTCGGCCGAGACGACTGGGAGCGTCCAATGCTGCGGGCGACGGTCCGCGAGCGCGTCGTGAACCCCGACCCGCGCCGCTACTTCGCCCGCTGCATCGTTTCTGCCGCCGAAGACGGCTCCTGGGTTGCAGACCTCACCGGTTCCCAGGGCAGCAACGTCCTCACCGGGCTCAGCGCGGCAAACGCACTCACGGTCATCCCGGAAGATGTCGCGGTCGTCGAAGCCGGCAGCGAAATCGACGTGATGATGCTTGATTGGCAACACGGACCGTGAACTTCCGCGGAAACCGGCCCTGATCGGCGCCGCCCTTCGCAACGCGTTTCCGCGCCCCGCCGGGCCCCTTGGTTGGGCGCTCAACGTTGCGTTCGCCATGGCCGGTGTTGGCCTCGCCGTCCTCCTTTTCATCATCGCCGCCCGGTTGGTCCGGCCCGATTCGAACCTCTTCTTCATCTGGGCTAACGCTTACACCTTCTGGATCTACATCCCGGCCTACTTCATCCTGGCCGCCGCGGCCGTCTTCCGTCGTTGGCTCTTCGTCGGAGTGGCGCTCATCGTCGTGTCATTCCATCTCGCCTGGGTGCTTCCCGACTATCGCCCCGCCGAGGACATTCCCGCCGAAGCCCTCTCCGCCCCTCACCTCCGCCTCATGACCGCGAACGTCTACTTCGAGAACCCCGACTTCACCGGCATCGCAAACGAAATCCTCGCCGAAGACCCGGACGTACTTTTCCTCCAGGAATACGGCCCGGCGCTCGAAGATGCACTCGTCGAATCTGGCGTGGCGGAGCGGCTCGGCTATTCCAAGGTGGCCTACGAAAACCCGTACTTCGGCTCGGCAATCTACTCCAGATTCCCGCTCGAGGATGTCACCACCTTTCGCGCCGGCGGCCGCCTTGCTATCCATGCAAGCGTTCGAGTGGGAGCGGTATCGATCAGCCTCTACAACCTCCACCCCACGTCGCCTGGTCTCGGCGAAGGCGCCGCCGCATCCTGGAACGAGGCCTGGAGCCGTATAACAAAAGAACTCGCGGCCAACCCTGGCCGCCTCATCGCCGCCGGCGATTTCAACCTGGACCAGCACCACAAGTGGTACCGGAAACTCAAGGAGATCGGCCTCAAGAGCGCTCACGAAGAACGTGGCCGCGGCAATGCCACCACCTGGCCGAAAGGCCGAAAACTCCGCCCGATTCGCATCGACCACGTCTTCCACAGCGACCAGATCGTCTGCCTTTCCATCCGCGAAGGTATTGGCCAGGGCAGCGACCACCGCCCGGTCATCGCCGAACTCGCCATCCTCCAACCATGAGCACCGCCAGGAGTCCGGGGCTCAGCCCCCGCTTAATCACACGCCTGCTACACCGCAACCACGAACCTCCCCCAACCACCGCCTCGGATTTGCTGAACTTCCACCTCGTTCAACGGAACGACAACGACCAGCAACGTTTCACGCGTGGCGCGTCACCACCCACGTGCCGTCCCCCGGCCACTGCAACCGCTTCATCGCCCCGTCACCGGTGAAGCTGATGAACGCTGCCGACTCGATATCTATGGTGAAGATGTGGGCGGGGCCGTCGGCGCGCCAACCGATCTGCTCGAACATCCACTGCCAGTACGCCTCGATGCGCTCCTCCGCGAGCGGGATGGCGCGGCCCCAGAGCTTCGCATCACCTTCCTGGCCGTTCTTGTTCGAAGTGGTGCTGTGCAACGTGCAGCGCGGGTCGCGAAGGAGGTCGAGGGCCTTCTTGGCGTGCCACATGCCGCCCAGCACCAACTCGCCTTCGTAGATCGTCCATTCGGTCGGAGAAATCCGTGGGAACCCATCCTTACGAATTGTCCCCAGCATCATCAGGTCGGTCGCCTTAAATCGTTGGAAACAGAGCGCCGAGAGGGCTGGCGCCGCGAGCTCGAATTCGTCCCAGGAAGCCATCACTCACCTCATGCCTGTAGATTCCGCCTAGCGTCGTTCAGTCTGAATCGACAATCGTTCATTTACAATCGACAATGCCCCCACAACACTCCCGAGGTTCATATGGATTACAACGACACCCCAGAAGAGGCCACGTTCCGAAAGGACGTACGCAAGTTCATCCAGACCGAGGCGCCGAAAAACATGGCGCGCGGCGAAGGCTACGGTGGCTCCGGAGACGAATGGAAGGCGTGGGTGAAGAAGCTCGCCG
Source organism: Tepidiformaceae bacterium (assembly GCA_049662005.1). Taxonomy (GTDB): domain Bacteria; phylum Chloroflexota; class Dehalococcoidia; order Tepidiformales; family Tepidiformaceae; genus Amarobacter. Next base: position 3,496 of record JBATAT010000003.1, on the reverse strand, counting down.
ACCGCGGCTGGGTCGCACCTGCATGGCCGAAGGAGTACGGCGGCGCCGGCATGTCCGTCATGGAGCAGTTCATCTTCAACTGGGAGATGGCCGAGGCTCGAGCTCCGCGTCCGGGCGGCATCGCCACCGGGTTCGCCGGCCCAACCCTCATCGTCCACGGCACCGATGAACAGAAGCAGAAGTACCTGCCCGAAATCCTCGAGGGCGATGTCACCTGGTGCCAGGGCTACAGCGAACCCGGCGCCGGCAGCGATCTCGCGAGCCTCCAGACGCGGGCCATCCGCGATGGCGATGACTATGTCGTCAACGGCCAGAAGATCTGGACTTCCGGCGGCCACATGGCGAAGTGGATGATCCTCCTCGCCCGCACCGATCCCGAGGCCCCCAAGCACCGCGGTATCACCTACTTCATCGCCGATATGAAGGCACCAGGCGTCACCGTTCGCCCGTTGATCAACATGGCCGGGACCCACGAATTCAACGAAGTGTTCTTCGAAGACGTGCGCATCCCGAAGGAAAACATCATCGGCGATGAGAACCGCGGCTGGTATCTTGCCCAGACGACCCTCAGCTTCGAACGCTCGAACATTGGCGGAGCGGTCGGTGCCCGGCAGGGCGTCGAAGACCTCGTGAAGTTCGCCAGAAGCGCGGACGTCAGCACCCTCAAGGCCAACGGCTCGGTCCGCCACGAACTCGTCGACCGCATGATCGAAGCTGGTGTTGCCACCCAGATGAGTCTGAAGATCATCTCCATCCAGGCGAAAGAGGGCGTCGCACCCGGCCACGAAGCAAGCGTTGCGAAACTCTACGGCACCGAACTGAACCAACGCATCGCCCGAACTGCGATGAAGGTGCTCGGCCTTTACGGCCAGCTCGATAGCAAGACCGAAGGCGTGGACGCCTCGGCCTACGGCCGCTACCGCTACCAGTACCTGCGCTCGATCGCCAACACGATCGAGGGCGGCACGAGCGAAATTCAGCGCAACATCATCGCCACCCGCGGCCTCGGCCTTCCAAGGGCCTGACGACCGTCCCGGATCACCAAGAGGCGCTCGCAGGATCCTGCGAGCGTCTCGTTCGTTACGGAAGCTCGCTCGCGGAGTTGGTAGAGCAGGAGAACGCAATGACGGCACCCGCAACGAAAGCCGAACTCATGACCACGATCGCCGACCGATGGTCGGTCCTGCAGTCGCTTGTCGCGGCACTCTCAAACGAAGAACTCGAACGTCCCCTCGGCGATGGCTGGAGCGCGAAGGTCCACCTGGCCCACATCACGGCATGGGAGCGCTCCCTCATGGGACTCCTTCGGAAGCAGGACCGTGGCGAGGCGGCCGGCCTCCCGCACGATCTCTGGGCGGGCCATGACACAGATCAGATGAATGCCTACATCGCGGAGCGAGCCGCCCCGCGACCCCTCGCGGATGTGCTCAGCGAGAGCCGGGAAGTCCACGACGAGGTGATCGGCCTGCTCGAATCGCTCTCGCAGGCGGACCTGGAACAACCTTATTCGTCCTACCAGCCACAGGATCCTCGCTACAACGCTGAACCGGTCGTCGGCTGGGTGCACGGGAACACTTACCACCACTACGACGAGCACATTGGATGGTTGCAGGCTGGCCTGCAGTTAGCCTGATCCCGGCGCCTACTGGTTGGCGAACAGGGTCTCGATCGCGAGTTCGAATCCGGCTGTGGCGAATCCCGCATCGTCACTCGTAAGCACGCTTCCGATCAGCAACGTTCTTGCGGTGTGGTCCGGGTAATGGACGGTGACGGTTTGTGTGCGTGGACGAACGACCCAAACGCGTGGCACGCCCGCCTCGATGTAGTGCTCCACTTTGAGCGCCACTTCCGAATCGAGGTTCGAAGGCGAAATGACTTCGATGGCGAGATCGGGTGGGTAGTCCACGAAGCCTTCACGTGGCCAGCCCCTTGCCTGGATCGTTGCATGCGAGATATACGCGACGTCTGGTGCCCGGACGGTGTCAGGGTTTCGACGGAGCCGGAAACCAACTTCAGGAACCACCTTGCCGAGGCCGTTTTCCAGGGAGAAGGAGCCAAGGCGAATGATGAGAAGACCTGCCAGGTCTCCGTGCCCACTGCTAGCAGGGATCTCGTAGACAACCTCCCCATCGATGAGCTCCAGCTTCCCTCCCTCTTCCGGGTCGGGCAGTTGGTGAAACTCCTCGGCGGTGAGGAGTAACGCGGCGGTTTGCGGGCTTGCCATGGCCCCCAGTGTATCGCTTCCAGATCCATCCTCCGCGAACCCGTAGAATCGGGCGAAGCGAGCCGTGGAGGTGTGCGAATGGCTGGACCGCTGGATGGAATCAAGGTCGTAGAGATGGGGGTGTGGGTGGCCGGACCCTCCTGTGCGGCGGTACTCGCCGATTGGGGCGCCGATGTCATCAAGATCGAGCCCCCCGAGGGTGACCCCTTCCGCGGCCTTGGCGCGGCTTTCGGCGCCGTCATGAACCCACCGTTCGAACTCGACAACCGTGGCAAGCGCAGCATCGCCCTCAACCTCGAGGTCGCGGAAGGACGCGAAATCGCAGCGAAACTCCTCGATTCGGCCGACGTTTTCGTTTCGAACATGCGCCCGCGCGCCCTCGAACGCCTGGGCATGGGCTACGAAGCACTCGCCAGGGCCAATCCCCGGCTCATCTACTGCAACGTGACTGGCTATGGCCCCGATACGCCCGAAGCGAACCGCGCCGCCTACGACGTTGGTGCGTTCTGGTCCCGGGCAGGAGTCGCTTCGGGATTGATGCCGAACCGGGAAGTCGGCCCGCCCCTGCAGCGCGGTGGTATGGGCGACCACATGACCGGTGCCAATGCCGCCGGCGCCATCTCGGCCGCACTCTTTAGCCGTGAAAAGACCGGCCTCGGCCAGCGTGTGGCTGTCTCACTGACGCGCATCGGCGTCTACATGATGGGCTGGGATACCAACACGCAGTTGCGCGCGAAGCTCCCCGATGCGCCCCCGATCGACCGCTTTCACGCCCCCAACCCGCTCATCAATCCGTTTCGTGATTCCGAAGGCCGCTGGTTCTACCTCCTCATGCTCCAGGGCGACCGCCACTGGCCGGACTTCCTCCGCGCGGTCGGCAACCCGCCAGAACTCGCCGAGGATCCCCGATTCGTCGATATCCCCTCCCGCCGCGAAAACGGGACGGCCCTCGTCGAAATCATGGACCGCATCCTCGCCACCAGAACCCTTGCCGAATGGGCGCCGATCTTCGATGAGAATGACGTTTGGTTCGCGCCAATCCAGAACCTCGCCGAAGTCGTGGACGATCCGGTTGTCCGGGCCGCTGGTGCATTCGTAGCGGTTGAATCGCCGACGGGCCCAATCGAGCAGGTCAACACGCCGGCGGACTTCTACGGCACGCCTTCGGAGCCCGGCGATTGGGCGCCCGAACTCGGCCAGCACACCGAAATGATCCTCGTGGAAGAACTGGGCCTCGATTGGGATCGGATAGCCGAGCTGAAAGAACTCGGG
>JBATAT010000002.1:0-11033 GCA_049662005.1 Tepidiformaceae bacterium | reverse complement strand
TGGGGAAGGCACGCGCCAACGCGGAGGCAGAAATATCCGTCTACATACCCGAGGTCGAGTTTCCGAGGGCCGAGGCGCTGCTGGCGCCAGCCGCTTCGCTTCCGGATGTGCTCCCATCACCACTACCCCCGGCCGAGGCGAGTCCGATTCGCCGGGTTCTCAAGTTGGTGGGCGATGGGGCAGGATTCGCCGCCTCGTTCGTGGTCGATATCACGACACAGGCGGTTGGACGGTTCAAGGGCTACAAAGATGATGTCTGGACCAACTGGTACCGAAGGCGGCTGACGCTCGGGATCCTGACGCTGGGGTACATGCGGACGAGGTTGAACAAGGACAACCTGAGGAACACGTACCCGAAACGGGCGCTGATCGGATTCCAGCAACCGGGTCAACCCCGGCCGCCAGGAGTAACACAATTCCGCACGGCCGATGGCAGCTGGAACAACCTCGACGATCCGAAGGAAGGCGCCGCGGGCACACGCTTCCCACGCAACGTCCGCAACCGCGTGGCGAAGGGGGAAACGGGCGAACGGTTGCTTACGCCGAACCCGCGACTGGTGAGCCGTAAGCTGCTGACGCGCGAAGGCGAGATGAAGGAGGTGCCGTTCCTGAACATGCTCGCCGCTTCGTGGATCAACTTCCAGAACCATGACTGGATAAGCCACGGCCAGAACCTGATCAGTGAAGTTCATGAGATCCCCATGGCCGAAGACGATCCCGCCCGCATCGCGTTCCACCAGAAGAACATGTTTATCGGGAAGACCCAGCCAGACCTGACGAGGCGTGCATCGGGCGAACCGACACCGACAACATTCATCAACGAAGTAACGCACTGGTGGGATGGATCGCAGATCTACGGAAGCGACTGGCAAACGGTCGAGCGGCTCCGCAGCCACCGCGACGGCAAGTTACGGATGAATGCCGACGGGACGCTCCCCGTGGGCGCGAATGGGGTAGAAGAGTCGGGCTTCATCCGCGACTGGTGGGTCGGGCTTTCGATGCTGCACACGCTCTTCGCACGCGAACACAACGCGATCTGCGATGAACTCAAGCGACGCCATCCGGATTGGGATGACGGCCGGCTATTCAACGTCGCCCGGCTCATCAATGCAGCAGTAATGGCCAAGATCCATTCGGTGGAGTGGACGCCAGCGATCCTCCCGAACCCGGTACTTGCCGACGCACTGAATGCGAACTGGTATGGAGTGCTCACGAACCTCCTTCGGCGGGGTCCGACGAAACGGACGCTCGCCCCGATCAACGTTCGGAACCCGGAATTGGGTGGCGTGGTTGGCAATCCAATCAATAAGCACGGGCAGCCTTATGGACTGACGGAGGAATTCGTCGAAGTCTACCGATTGCATTCGCTGCTCCCAGAGACGCTGTCGATCCGGCGGATTGGCACGGATGCCGCAGAGGAGTTGCCCTTCCCGGCGAGCCGGCAGGCCGGTTCGGTGAAGCTTAGCCGGCGGGTGCCGATGGCCGACCTGTTCTTTTCGTTCGGGAACCAGCATCCGGGCCAGCTGGTCCTCGGCAATTACCCGCGGTTTATGCAGGAGCTGAGTATTCCGGGCAACCCGGTGTTCGATATGGCCGCGGTCGACATCCTGCGCGCCCGGGAACGGGGGGTGCCGCGTTACAACGAATTCCGACGGCAGCTTGGCCTGAATCCGATTCGCACATGGGAGGACCTGACCACAGACCCTGCGATGCTCGCACGGCTTCGTGATGTGTATGGCCCCGGTACTGATGGGATCGAATCGCTCGATCTGATGATTGGGACGCTTGGGGAGGAGGTTCGCCCGACCGGATTCGGGTTCGGCGAAACGCTGTTCCAGATCTTCATCTTGAATGCTTCGCGGAGGCTCCAGGCGGACCGCTTCTTCACGGATGACTACAACGCCGACATCTACACGCAGGAGGGGCTCGACTGGATCGACCGGGCCGACCTGAAGGGAGTCATCCTCCGGCACTACCCGGAGCTTGCGAAAACTGGCCTCGCCAACGTGAAGAACGCCTTCGAACCGTGGGACGAGGAGTTCCCGCTCAAGCCCGAACGACATCCACTCCGGGGATGTGACCGCGAGCTCAAGAAGAACCCGTGGGGACCACCGTCGCGATGACCGGCATCACCATTGTCGAACCCGGCTCTGCCCCACGGAGGGACAAGGTGGTTCACCAGGTGCTGGCGACGCTGCAGCGTGCGGAACGGCGATTCGAGCCGTTCTTCCGGCCGGCTGTCAATGCAACGCTACGAACGCCTTCGGTGGCGGTGATCCAGTGGCTGATCAACCGGCGCCGCACGGATGAGGGACTCGCGCTCGCCGAAGAGCGGGTGCTCCCAGGCGAGCCGGAGGCTGTGGAACGAATGATCCAGACGATCGCCGCCTACTTGAAAAGCCAATACAAGCCGGGCGAATTCCAGCGAGGCGGGAACACCAAGACCCATGGAGTCGTTCGCGGGGAGGTGATCATCCACGACAACCTCCCGGTTCACCTCCGGCATGGCATCTTCGCGGAACCGAAGCGCTACCCCGCGTGGGTTCGGTTTTCTGGTCCGGGTCCGGACAGCCCGAAGGATATCGATGACGTCGGCTTCGTGAGCTGCGCCGTGAAGATGATGGGTGTGGGCGGACCGAAGTTGATGGACGACGAGCTCTACACCCAGGACCTGACGGCGGTCTGCGTGCCAACCTTTCCGACGCCGGATGTCATCGCCAACCAGGACCTGCAAACAGAAATATTGAAGGGGACACCGGGGCTCTACTTCTTCCGGCCGGGGCGATCGCACCTGCTTGATTTGCTGATGCAAAGCTGGTGGAACCAGACGCAGTCCAACCCCCTGGAGCAACGTTATTACAGTTGCGTTCCGTACCTCCTCGGCGAAGGGCAAGCGATGATGTATTCGTTCCGGCCGAAGGAAAAGCGCCGCACGAAAATCCCTCGCGTGCCGCTGCGCCCACCAGACAACTACCTGCGAGATGCGATGGTGAAGACGCTGGCCGGATCGGATGTCGAGTTCGATATCCTCGTCCAGGTGCAGGTCGATGCACACCGGATGCCGATCGAGAACGCCTCGGTGCTCTGGCCGGAGAAGCTCTCGCCGTTCGTCGCCGTCGGGACACTCCGTATCCCGCGGCAGAAGTTCGATTCACCATCGCAGATGGCATTCGCCCACAACCTCTCGTACAACCCGTGGCACTCGATTGCGGAACACCGGCCACTTGGCAATCAAAGCCGGGCGCGGCGACGAATGTACTGGGAACTTTCAAAGCTCCGTCAATCGATGAACGGGACCCCGCACATCGAGCCAACAGGCGACGAAGTCTTCGACTAGAGGGTAGTTATGGAAAGTGCTGAGAAGGTTCTGATCGTTGGGGGAACGCTTCTCCTGGTTTACGCCTTTGCTACCGGGTTCATGATGGGCACAGTCCGCGGGCGCGAACCGGTTGCGCCGAAGTACCTGATCCTCGCTCACATGGAGCCGCTCATGCAGGGAGCGATGCTGCTCGGGCTCGTATGGGCCGTGCAGCTTTCGAACCTTTCGAACGGCATTGAAACGTTTGCGGCATCGCTGATGGTGGCGGCGGCCTGGATCCAGGGGGTGAAGGAGCTGGTCAACTGGCGGCAAGGGATCGAGGACGAGTTCCGCGAGCGTCCGTTTCCGGGGTTCTGGGCCGCGCGAATTCAGTCGCCGATGGCGTCGCTGGGACTGGTGATCATCGTGTTCGGGGTGATACGAGGACTCTAATAAGGCCGTTGCGGTTCGGATTAGACGCCGGCGTAACTGTGGAGGCCGCTGACCCAGAGGTTGACCGCGAAGTAGGTGAACATGACGAGGGCCCACATGACGATGAGCCACCACATAGGATCGGGCCGCCAGCCACGGCGGATGCGCTGGGGGACGATTTTGCGTATGCCCGGGGCGCCCGCAACCGAACCGGTGCCGGCGCGAGCGTGGAAGTAGGCCGCCATGCTGAGCCACGTGACGAGCGCGCTGGTTTCCTTGGGATCCCAGCCCCAGTAGCGGCCCCAGGCGCTGTTCGCCCACCAGGCGCCGAGGGCGATGCCGAGGGCGAGCATTGGGAAGCCGACCATGACGGCCTTGTGGGCGAGGTCTCCGGCGGCTTCGGCGCTGGGAAGGGAGGCAAACCGGCGCTGGCCTTCTCCGCCCTGGACGAGGTAGACCGCGGCGCCGCAGAAGGCGACGGTGAGGACGGCGTAGGAGAGCATCATTACGCTGACGTGAATCGTGAGGAGAGGGCCGTTTTGCAGCGCGGGAATGAGCGGCGTGATGTCGGTGGGGAAGCTTGCCGCAATGCCGAGCATGCCGGCGGTGATCGGCAGTGCGAGCAGGCCGAAGCGACGGTTGCCCATGTAGGTTTCGAAGGCGAGGTAGGCGGCGGAGATGCCGAACGCGAAGGCCGCCGTGAACTCGTAGAGGTTCGAAATGGGGGCGTGGCCAGTGGCGGACCAGCGCGAGGCGACCTGCGCGGCGAGGAAGAGGACGGTGAACCCGGTGAAGGTTGTCGCCAGGCGGCCGATTCCGGGGTTGGGGAGGCCGTCAGACTGACTGATGGTGACTGTACCGGCGGAGGTCTGGGCGCTGAGCCTGCGGATACCGAGCGAGGCACTCGCCACGTACGCGATGTAGGTCGCGGAAGCGAGTAGCGAAGTGACCAATCCGGTCCAGAAGAGGTAGATGCTGAGGTTGGCCATAGCGCGAGCATCACCATGCTAGCACTCGGCCGGGAACCGGGAAGCGCTACCCGGGAGCAGGCTTTACATCGAGCTAAGCCCGGGCCTAGAAGGTTATTCGGCGAAGTTGAGAGCCGCTGAAAATGAATCCCTGGCCGTTATTCATAACGAATGCACTGGCGGTGGCAAAATCGGGGTGGCGGTACTGGCGGTCAAATCCGCCGTCGCGGCGGAGGACGACAATCCGGTCATTGGGGGCGTCGAGGAAAGCAAGCTCGGAACCATCGCCGAACGGTTGAGCCGTTTCAGGTGCGACCAGCCGACGGTCGATGCCTGCCTGGGAGAAGGTGATTGCAGTCTGTGGGTTTGGGATAAAGCGATGGATGGTGCCATTGGCATCGGAAGTTATGTATTCGGCATCCACTGTTAGACGGCGGGCGGTACTGAGGTCCGGGCTCTTGAGGGCGACGGCAGGGGCGTCTGCGAAGCCATTCGCGGTTGGCGCGAATCGATAGATCGTGGACTGGCTGGAATCGAGCACGAAGAGTTGTGTACCGTACACGGCAATATCACTGATGGACAGGCTGTTGGGGGCGGCGAACGCCATGGAGCGGACCTGCCCACCTTCAGAGACGGACCAGAGCAGGTTCGATGAATCGGCAATGAGGAGGGCGGCCTCGCCAGTTGGCGATTCGCCCATCTGGGCTATGGCGACTGGCCTGGCGCGCTTCTCATCTTTGCTTTCGGCGAAAACCACCTTCGGTTCGCCGCCCGCGAGCGGGACCGAAATGACCTGGCCGGAATTCACATCGAGCAGGTAGGCCGCATCGGCCGAGACGGCCATCCGCGCAACGGCGACCTGCTTCGTGCCAAACTGCTCGAGCGAGGCGATGGTTTCGACTGCCGCCGGTTCCTTAATGTTGTCCATCAGGGCAAGGGCGCCGGCAACCTGGCTGATGAGCTCCTCGGTTTGTGGCGACGTCCCGCGATCGCGAACTTCGAGGAGCATGGCCTGTGCTTCGGAGAGCATTTCGCGTTTCTGCGCGGGATCGACCTGGTTGTTCGATGCCGCAATACGCTCCTGGGCCCCTTCCATGAGCGAGGCCAGCTGGGCACGGTCGTCACCATCGAGCAACTGCGGGACGGTCGCGATTCCGGCGATAACGACGAGCGCGAGGAGGCCGGCAAGGATGAGCATCCAGGCCGGTGGCAGCTGACCCCCGATCATGGTGCGCTTGCCAATGGAACCCTCACCCTTCCAACGGCCGCCCATGTTCGAACGCGGGCGGATCAGCGGCGCCCCGCCTGAAATGGCGGCGGTATCTTCGGGGGGCAGATAGGCGGGGATGCCGTTCGCTCGTGAAGTGCGTGCACGCTGGCCGGCTGCGAGTTCGGCCACCAGAGGAAGATCCTCGGTGAGCAGCTCTGGGCGAGTCTTCGGAGTTTCGTTGGGGACGAGGCCGCGCGAGAAGCTACGAGTCTTGTGTGGCTTGCCGTTCGAGTGAGCCACCGCCTCAGTATCGGGAGCGTTCAGCAGATCACCCGGATCCTGTGGGGGTGGCAAAGGCGCTGCCTCTCGCCAGGCTGGCCGATAGGTTTCCCCGTCGTCGCGATTGGCCTCCGCTGTGATGGTCGCCATTGCGGCCCGCGACCGGGCGGCGCGGGCGGCGCCTTCGGCGGCGAGGCGCGTGATCGAGGTCGCGGAGTCGCCGGAGGCACGGAGGAGAGGTGTCGGCGCTTCCATGACGAGCATCGGGGCCGGACCATCGATCGAACGGCGGGGGGTGATTTCGAGCAGCTGGGAACGGGCGGTTACGACGACTGATTGGTCTTCGTCTTCGATAAAGAGGCTGGGCTGGAACGTGCTCTCGTGGCTGGTCCCAGGGTCATTCGGCTCTTCTTCACCAATAACGTAATCACCGGCCTCATCGGCATGGCCGATGGGGCGGTCGGGCGTGTGTGCGGGCGCACTGTGCGGGGCAGTGACAAGGACAGCGGTAACCTGTGGCATCTCCGAGACCCTCCGGTAGAGGTCCGGGAGAATTTGTTCGACAGGAAGCGCGAGGATGCCAGCGATGAGTTCGTCATCGAGCTCACGAGTTGCATGGCTGGAGATGAGGAGGAGGCGGTCGCCCGCTTCAAACGGGATGCGGGTGAGTTGCGGCTGGACCGGGGCCACGCCGATGGGGCGGGCGTGTTCACCTTCGGTGAAGTACTCGATCATCGAACCCTGATGAAGGTGGAAAGCAACGGTAGGGCCGGCCTGGGCGATGACCGCCTGGTCGCCGCGGCGACCGAATGCAGAGAGTCCGACCGAGACACGGTGCTGGACGATGCTCTTCCGATTCCAGTCCTTGAGATTGCGCTCGGCTTCGAGGAAGAGGCGGCCGAGCGAACCGGTGAGGCTCATATCGAGCGATGCGAAGGTCTGCCCGAGGTCAGAAATGACGTGACCAGCAAACGCCTCGCCCGCTGGCGTGGTGCCTTCGGCGAGGAGGAAGAGCTCGGCGCGGTCATCGGAGGGACCTTTGCCGCGAAACACGCCAGCGTTTGGTCCCCGGTCAACCGGCTCGCCATCAACAATGGCGAACTGGCCAACCTGGAGGGGTTCGGTCAAGAAAGAGACCGTCCTTTAATTGCCAGGATGGACGCGGGGCAAGAACTCAGTGCGCCGCAACCGTGAATACGGTCGAGGCCCCCGCGAGCACCGAAGCACCAGCATACCACCGGGATTTGGAGGGAGACCAACCGGAATGTGAAGCTGAACGTAAGGGTTTCACCCAGTTTTCTAACGTGTTTTTCTCGCGGATTGGATGGATGAGCGCACGCGGTTCGCGTTCGGGCAGGGCGGGCTCGGGCGTATTAGACTGGAAGGTGATGCCAGGAACGTGCAAGAACTGCGGGCAATCGCTTCATTCGGACCTTTCACGGCTGCATGGGCTTTGCGGGCCATGCCGGTGGGGGGAAGAGGCGGCCCACGTGCCGGACTGGAAACGGCTGATCCCTGCCGAACGAACGAAAGAAGCCGCTAAGGACGAACCGGGTTAGGTATACCTTCTGCCCGGTTGTCGTAGGGGTGATTCGCAAGTCGGCCGAGATCGGCTACCATTCGAGCCGTTACGGGCATCGCCCGGTGAAGTCGGCCCAGCCCAGATTAACGTAAGGAAAAGCAATTGGAACTTCAGAATGCTGTCATCGTCGATGGCGCCCGCTCGGCCTTCGGTCGCGGCGGTCGCGGTAAACTCGTCGCCACCCGTCTTGATGAGGTAGGCGCACAGGTAGTTCGAGCACTCCTCGAGCGCAATCCAAAGGTCGATCCGGCCATGATCGAAGACATCGCCATGGGTAATGTTGGTGGTGCGGGCGAACTTGCCGGCATCGGCGCCGACACGATCGCCCGGCTGGCCGGGCTTCCGGCTGAGATCTCGGCCGTCGATAGCAACCGCCAGTGCGGCTCGAGCATGGAGACGCTGCACCGCGTTGCCCAGTCGATCATGGTTGGCGCGACGGAAGCAGGCATCGCTATCGGTGCCGAGCGGATGGGCCGCTCTCTCGGTGGGGGCGCTCGCGGCACCGCGACCCGCATCACGGAATTCAACCAGAAGCGGCTGCAGCAGAACGACCTGCAGCGCAACCTCGCGGCGAACCACTTCGAAGATTTCTCGGTGCCGTTCCAGGACGAGATCCTGGACTACTCGCCGGTGCTTTCGATGACGCAGACAGCTCAGAACGTGGTCGAGGTCTACGGTCTCACCCGTGAGGAGATGGACGAGTTCGCCGTCGACAGCCACCGCAAAGCGGTAGCCGCCTACGAGAAGGGCATCTACAAGGACGAAATCATCCCTCTTGAAGTCGAAGAGCCTGTCTTCGATGCCGAGGGCAACTGGGTCGAAGCTGAAGTGGGCAAGCGCATCGTGTTCGACCGGGACGAGTGCATTCGACCTGGGACGAACATCGAGACACTCGGAGGCCTGCCGCCAGTGAAGGGCATCGTTAGCCCGACGGGTGCAGAGCTGATGATCACGGCTGGGAACAGCTGCCCCACGAACGACGGTTTCTCCGCTGCGCTGATCATGAGCGAGAAGCGGGCGAAGGAGCTCGGCCTCGAGCCGCTGGCGCGCATCGTTGGCTTCGGCATCGCTGGCGTTAAGCCGCAGGTCATGGGCCTTGGCCCTATTCCTTCGACGAAGAAGGCGCTCCGGCATGCTGGCATTACCGCCGACCAGATCGACCGCGTCGAATTCAACGAAGCGTTTGCAGCGCAGGTCATCCCAAGCTGCAAGGAGCTCGGCATTCCGCTCGACCGCGTGAACGTGAACGGCGGCTCGATCGCCATTGGGCACCCACTCGGCGCGACCGGCGCCCGGCTGGTCCTGACTGTTGCGCACGAACTGCGACGCAGCGGCGGCCGCTACGGCCTCGCGACGCAGTGCATCGGCGCCGGCATGGGCATCAGCACCATCATCGAGCGCATGTAATTCCTGGCTTCGGCCACGAACCCAACGGGGGAGGCAAATTTGCCTCCCCCGTTTTGCGTGTCGCGCGTTTCACCATTCCTTGCGGACGTTCTCCCTACTATCTGGTGAATTCGCCGTTACCTTTCTCAGACAGTTCTCATAATCGACGGCGAGTATCCAATCCAACGACCACAGCGGAGGACCTCTTTGAAGTCAAGAACAATCCTGGGCGGGCTCGCCGGCCTTGCCATTTTGGCCATCGGCGGATTCTCACTATGGTTTTTCGTGCTGCGCGACGATGGCCCAGCCAAGGTCTCGACGGATGCCGCACTCGACGCACTCGCCGACCGAACGGCAACGGTGGCGAACGGTTCATCCCCGACAGCGGCCGCAGGCCAGACGCCGGCTGTTGTGGCGGCCGGGCTGAATGGCACGTGGACCATCGACACGTCGCTGGATTCGTTTGTCGGCTATCGAGTGAAGGAAGAACTCGCCGGAATCGGCGGGGCGACGGCCGTTGGGCGGACGAAGGGCGTCACGGGGACGGTGGCCATCACTGCCTTACAGGCGGGGACGACAACCATCACGGCGGATATGACTGCGCTGAAGAGCGACGCCGCGTTCCGGGACGACCGGCTCCAGACCCAGGGAATCGAATATGGAAAGTTCCCAACGGCTGAATTCAAGCTGGCGCCGACCGAGTTGCCTTCGGAAATCGAGGATGGCGCGACGACACCGGTGACCCTGAATGGCTCGCTCACGTTGCATGGGGTGACGAAGGACGTCGAGGTTGGCGCCGAAGCAACGCTGAAGGACGGGATCCTCGTCGTCGTCGGTGAAATGGATATCGAGTTCGCGGACTATGCGATCGAAAAGCCGACCGCAGCGAAGGTTGTGGGCATGGAAGACCGGGGCGTCATGGAGTTCCAGTTGTACTTCAAGAAGTCGTGAGGCCGGCGTCGTCTATGCGAATTTCACCGCTGTGCCGCAGGCGGTGACCATAAGCATTTGCCCGGCGACGGTCTCATAATCGATGTCGATCCCGAGGATGGCTTCGGCGCCGAGGGCTTCCGCGGCCTCGGTCATTTCTGCGAGCGCGATGTCACGCGCGTTGCGGAGTTCTTTTTCGTAGCCGGAGACCCGGCCGCCGGTGACGTTCCGGAACATCGCGCCAATATCGCGGCCGATGTGGGCGCCGAGAATGCTTTCGCCGGTTACGACCCCGAGGTATTCAGCGGCGGTGCGTCCTCCGATGGTATTTGTGGTGGTCATGAGCATGGGCGAGGTCTCCTGGCCGGGTGGTATGCCCGGAGTCTACGGTATTAGCCGAAAGCGCCGGTCAGCGGCCGAACGGTTCGCCGTCCCAGCGCTCTCGGGTGACGAATTCGGCGACGGGTCTGCGCTTCAGCCTGCGAAGCTGCTTCACCGGTTGCCCGAGGGGCATCACGGCGCAGACGGCCATGTAATCGGGAAGTCCAAGGAGTTCCTTCACGCGTGGCTCTTCGCCGATGGGCATGGTGGTAAGGACGCCTCCGAGGCCTTCACTCCTGGCGGCGAGGAGGATGTTCCAGGCGAGCGGATAAATCGATGCACCGCTCGCAATGCCGATGCGGGTGAGGAACTGGTCCACCGAAGCGACGACCCTGGTATCGACGCAGACGATGATGACGACCGGCGCACGGCGCACGGGCTCTATGAGCCCCGACGGGATGCGCGTGGCAGCGATCGCTTCGACCGAAACCGCAGTAGGCGTGTAGGCGTTCCATGGGTTCTCGCCCGCAGCAACCTGGGCGGCGTAGCGCCGGGCTGTGGGTTTCGCGAGTTCGGAGAGGGCGTCCTTCGTGGCCTGTTCGCGGACGACGATGATGTGACCGCCCT
>JBATAT010000001.1:0-21419 GCA_049662005.1 Tepidiformaceae bacterium | reverse complement strand
CAACTGCGGAGTCCGGCCACTTTTCTATGAAATCGAGCCAGAAGCATGGTTGGTCGCAAACCCTGGGTCCCATGGTTATGGATGAGCCCCGCACTCATTCTGCTCGCGGTGTTCCTCGCCTACCCGGTCGTGGATACCGTTCGCCGAAGCTTGCTGGACGCTCGTTCGCAATCGTTCGTTGGGTTCGACAACTACCGGTTCATCATCGACAACCCTCGCGCACTTTCCGCGAACACCCATTCGGCAATCCTCAACAATCTGCTCTGGCTGGTGCTGTTCCCGACACTGGCGGTCTCGCTTGGGCTGATCCTTGCCGTACTGACCTCCCGGGTTCGCTACGAGTCGGTTGCGAAGTCGGCCATCTTCATCCCGATGGCGATCTCGTTCGTCGCGGCAGGCGTGATCTGGAAGTTCATGCTGGAATACAACGCCGACATCGGGACCGTGAATGCACTGGCGGTGAAGGCGCACCTCGATCCAACGGCATGGCTGCAGGACAGGGGCGGCCTGCAAACGTGGTTTACGAGCCGCGGCCCGGATAAATGGTGGGGGCCACTGCAGATCAACAATGTCACGCTCATCCTGGTCGCCACCTGGATGTGGACCGGGTTTGCGCTCGTTGTGCTCTCGGCCGGGTTGCGCAGCATTTCGCACGAAATCATCGAGGCGGCGCGGGTGGATGGTGCGAGCGAATGGCAGATCTTCCGGCGAATCATCATCCCCGTGCTGCGTCCGACCATCGTGGTCGTGACGACCACGCTCGTCATTCAATCGCTGAAGATCTTTGACCTTGTCTGGGTGATGAGCGGCGGGCGATTTGCGACAGACGTAGTGGCGACGCTGTTCTACAAGCAGGCGTTCGTGTCGCGAGACTTCGGCGTTGGCGCCGCCCTGGCAGTCGTCCTCCTCGTTGCGGTGGTGCCAATCATGGTGATCAGCATCCGCCGCTTCCAGTTCCAGGAACAGACTCGATGACCGTACTGGGGCGGTCGCAGCGGGCTGGCGCCAAGGATGCAGGAGGGAGCGCGCTTGGCCGGTGGGTGCGCCGCTCGCCGATCCATGTCGTGGTGATTGCATTCGCCATCATCTGGAGCATTCCCACACTTGCATTGCTCATCAGTTCGTTTCGCGACCCGAGCCTGATCGCCTCGACCGGCTGGTGGCATGCCCTGAAAGACTTCAACTTCACGCTTTCGAACTACGAAAGCGTGCTGAACCAGCGGGGTATGGGCCGCGCATTTGTCAACAGTCTTCTGATCGCGCTTCCGAGCACGCTGCTCGTGCTCCTGATCGCCTCGATGGCAGCGTACGCGGTCGCATGGATGGACTTCCCGGGGCGAGGGACACTCTTCCTGGTGATGGTTGCCCTCCTGGTCGTACCGCTCCAGATGACTCTTATCCCTGTCCTCCGTCTCTACACGCACCTGACAATCGATGTGCAGGTCCCGATCATCGGCGGACGCGTCTTCGGCACGAGCAGCTTTCCCGGGGTCTGGGTGGCACACGCAGCCTATGGCATGCCGTTTGCGATCTATTTGTTGCGAAACTTTTTCGGATCGCTGCCGCGGGACCTCATCGAAAGCGCTCAGCTCGACGGCGCCTCCGATACGCGGATCTTCTTCCGCATCATCCTGCCGCTTTCGGTACCAGCGCTTGCCGCTCTCGGGATCTTCCAGTTCCTGTGGGTCTGGAACGATCTGCTCGTCGCGCTCATCCTGATGGGTGATCCCACCCTCGCGCCGATGACGCTGACGATCACGAACCTGGTCAGTTCGTTCGGATCGCAGTACCAGTTGCTGACGGCGGCGGCGTTTATTTCGATGGCCGTCCCACTCCTCGTGTTCTTCGCACTCCAGCGATATTTCGTCCAGGGACTCCTCGCGGGCGCGGTGAAAGGGTAGGGTTCCATGGCCAGTGTCAGGTTTTCGCACCTCACCCGTGTCTACGACGGCGTTCCAGCGGTCGATGACCTTTCGATGAAGGTGGAAGATGGCGAATTTCTCGTGCTGGTAGGCCCGTCGGGCTGCGGGAAATCGACGACCCTGCGGATGCTCGCGGGGCTCGAGGCCATTACTTCTGGCGATGTCTTTATCGGCGACCGGCGAGTGAACGAGGTCGCCGCGCGCGACCGGAACATCGCGATGGTTTTCCAGTCCTACGCGCTCTACCCGCACATGTCAGTCTTCGAGAACATGGCATTTGCCCTTCGCATGCGCAAAACGCCAAAAGACGACATCACGCGGCGTGTAAACGAGGCCGCGGCCGTTCTTGGTATCGAGGAACTCTTGAAGCGAAAGCCCGGACAGCTCTCCGGCGGGCAACGCCAGCGAGTCGCACTGGGGCGGGCAATTGTCCGGAATCCTGCGGTGTTCCTCCTCGATGAGCCGCTTTCGAACCTCGATGCAAGCCTTCGCGTGCAGACGCGAGCGGAACTCTCGAAGCTGCATGAGCGGCTTGGCGCTACGTTCATTTATGTCACACACGACCAGGTCGAAGCAATGACGATGGCGACGCGCATCGCGGTGTTGGATCATGGCATCCTCCAGCAGCTTGGAACCCCCACGGAGCTCTACCAGCACCCGGTGAACCGGTTCGTCGCGGGCTTCATCGGCAGCCCGGCAATGAACTTCGTCGAGATGACGATCGAGAGGCAGGGCGACCGCCTACTCCTCAGGCGACCGGGAATGTCTGTCCCGATCGCAACGGCCTCCCAAATTGGGCAAGCACTCGCAGGGCGCCAGACGGTCACCCTTGGGATTCGGCCGGAGCACCTGTACGACGCGCGGTTCGTGCCAACGGACACGCGGACACAACCGTTCCAATCCGAAGTCTTTCTGACCGAAATGATGGGCAACGAAACGTTCTTGCATGTCCGCGACGAAACGGCGCAGTTGTTGGCCCGTGTCGATCCGCGAACCGATGCGAAATCCGGGGATCACATCGAACTGGCGCTGGACCTCGAGCAGATCCATTGCTTCGATCCCGAAACGGGGCTCGCTATCGCCGAAGGGGAAGGCGTCGATACGTCTGCGAAGGTGGGCTGAGACCGCGGCATCCGCGTCTGGCACACGTCTGCCTCACTCAGCGGGATCGGACGGCCCGCTGGCGACGGCGTAGCTGGTCAGCGACGCCCGGTCGCAGACCAGGGTCGCGGCGAACCGGCCGACCGAAAACAACGCTTCGCGGCGAATCTCCAGTTGCGATGATCCCACGTTCACGACAAACGACGCCTTGCCCACCGAGGCAACCGTACCAATGTGGCGCTGGTTGACGTCGAGGACGCTCATACCGGGCTGAAGGAACTTGAGTTGCGGCACTGGTCTCACATTAAGAGAGCGCGCGCGATTGGGCAGCACCGGTGGGCCAATTGAAATGGAATTGCAAGGCGGGGAACTTGCGAACTGGGAACTACGAACTACGAACTGCGGTGAGCAACACGAAGGGCGCGAAGGGCACGAAGAATTTCCGAGGGCCTTTGCGGGTTTGCGGTGTCCCGCTTGGGACATCGCGCTGGCCCTCCCGGGCCCAGCCGGGAGCTGAACCCCGCGACTCCTACCGTTCGGCTAATCGCGAAGCGCTATTGCCGGGTGCTGGCCGCCGAACCTGGTTGCAGATTCGAACGCGTGGGCGAGTTGGAGTACGCCGAATTCGTCGCGATAGCGGCCGACGATCTGGACACCGACGGGCAAGCCTTCCGGTGTGAAGCCACATGGCACTGAAATCGCCGGGTGCCCGGTCACCGTGATGAAGTAGCAGGACTTCATCCAGTCGATATACGTCTCCATAGGTACCCCGTTGATCCGCGTGGGAAACGGTTCGTCGACCGAAAACGGCGGCACCTGGTTCACTGGCACGATCAGGAACTCGTGCTGTTCCATGAACGCGCGCATGGAGTTGAATACGCCCGTGCGAAGCTCGTGCGCGCTCGCGATCTGCTCTCCCGTGAGGGCGAAACCCTTTTCGATGTTCCAGATGGCAGTGTCCTTCAACTCGCTCCGATGCGTCTGAAGGAGCGCCCCGCGCGTTTCGACGAGGTTCAGTGCACGAAGTGTCTGAAAGGCCTCATCTGCATCGGAGAGGTCGGGCCAGGCTTCGTCGACCTCGCAGCCGAGGTCGGCGAAGACACTTCGCTGCGATTCGAGCGTCATGGCGACCCGGGCGTCAGTAGGGAGGCCACCGAAGTCGCTGCTCCAGGCGACCCGCACGCCGCGGAAGTCGCGTTCGAGCGGCGCCCGGAAACGATCGCCTGGTTCGGAAATGCTGATGGGCGAGGCGGGATCGGGGCCGGCCATCGCGCTGAGCAGGAGGGCGACGTCGGCGACGGTTCGGGCCATTGGTCCATCGACGCTGAGGTTCGACCACGAACCGGGCTTGCCCGGGATACGCCCGGGCGAGGTGCGAAAGCCGACGATGTTGTTGAAGTTGGCAGGGTTGCGGAGCGAGCCTCCCATATCCGAGCCGCCGGCGATTGGCACCATCCCGCAGGCGAGCGCAACCGCGGCGCCGCCAGAACTTCCGCCGCAGGTCTTCTCGAGATCGTACGGGTTGCGAGTCGCACCGAAGACGGCATTGAAGGTTTGCGAACCGAGCCCGAATTCCGGTGTGTTCGTCTTGCCGAGGGTGATGGCGCCCGCGGCCTTCAGCCGGTGGACGATGGTGCAATCGAAATCGGGCACGAAGTTGGAGTAGATCGGCGAGCCGTAGGTGGTTCGAATACCTTTGGTTTCGTGAAGGTCCTTGTGCGCGACGGGAAGGCCGTGAAGGACGCCAACGTCTTCACCGCGAGCGAGACGCTCATCGGCCTTCGCCGCCTGGGCCATCGCCTGCTCGGCGACGAGCGTCACGATGGCGTTCACTGCCGAGTTGGCGCGTTCGACTTGGGCGAGGTGCGCTGCCATCACTTCGCGCGCGGAGAGTTCTCGAACGCGAATCCGGCGGGCGAGCTCGGTCGCATCGAGAAAGCAAAGATCGTTGCTGGCCACAAACGTCCCCTTTCTGGAGGAGAACAATACGCCTGTGGGCAGGAGCGCGATCCATCATCCATCAGCCTCGCCAGAGATGGTGCTGGAACCAGTGAACGTCGTGCCAGGCGCCGAGTTTGTAGCCCATGTGCTCGTAGCGCCCCGCCTCGACGAACCCGCACTTGCGATGCAGCGCCAGGCTCGCCTGCTGGCAGCCGACGACGCCAGCCATAACGACCTGCTTTTCGAGGGCTTTGGCGTTTCCGAGGATCGCTTCGAGGAGCATTTTGCCAACACCCCGGCCGCGGTGCGGGTCAGCGATATAGATCGATTCCTCGACGGTCGATTGGTAGGCCTGCTTCGGACTCCACGGCGAAAGGCAGCACCACCCGGCCACACCACCCTCCGCACCGGCCACCAGGACCGGCAACCCACTTACCACCCGGGCATCGAACCAGGCCCGGCGCCATTCTTCGGTCATCGGCTCAAGATCGAAGGTCGCGGGCGAGGTCTCGACGTAGAAATTGTATATGGCGTTGATGGCCGGAAGGTCGGCGGGGGTGGCAGGGCGCACGATCATGGCGACTGCATCATCGCGCAGACGTGTGTCGGTGGTGTTTCAGGAAGCGGCGAAGACGGGCCGCGTTTAGTCGCGCTTCTCCGCGTGTGATTCGAGGTAGGACATGGTCCGGCGGTACTGGTCTTCCTGGATGTGCCCGGCGGACATGAGGTAGTTGGCGATCTGTTCCATGGTGAGGATGCCGATCAGGTTGATGCCGGCGTTTTTCAGCGCCTGGCGGCCACCCTCCTGGCGATCGATGAGCGTGACCGCGTCGCGCACGACGAGGCCTGCCTCGCTTAGCGTGGTTGCTGTCTGGAGGATACTTCCGCCGCCGGTGATCAGGTCATCGATGATGAGGCAACTCTGGCCGCGGACGTAGATGCCTTCGATCACGTCCGCCTTATCGGTCGAAGGGGGGTGGATGTAGATCATCGGCGTGTTCACGCTGAGCGAAAACGCAGTGGCGACATGCAACCCGCCGAACGGTACGCCGGCAACGAGCGTGAACGGCTGGACGTGGGGATTGCGCATCGACATCAGCGCTTCGAGCTCGCCCTTGATGATGCGTGCGCAGCGGGCAAGGGCCTTTGGGTTGCTGATGAGGCGGCGGAGGTTCACATAGATCGGCGAGTGGACGGCGGTGCGCCCGAGGGTGAAATCGCCGAAGCCGATGGCGTCGAGCTTCCACAGTTCTTCGGCAAGCCAGAGATTGCCGACGGGTTTGGTTGACTTGCTCAAGAATAATTCTCCGGGAAGTTCCGACACGTGTGCGGCGAGAATGCGCAGATCGTACGTACCTTTGTCTGTTCCAGGGCGTTATGTGTCAAGTTTATCGGAGCCCATGCCGTCATCGGGAAGGCCGGTTCACGGGATTCACGGGTTCACGACCGGCGAGCACCTCGATGATATTCACCGCAGCCATCTCGGCCATTTTCGACCGGGTGGCGTCGCTCGCGCTGGCGATATGCGGCGTGATGATGACGTTCGGAAAACCATACAACGGGCTATCGAGCGGCAGTGGTTCCGGATCGGTGACATCGAGTGCAGCGCCGGCGATCTCGCCCGCGCGCAGCGCCGCGATGAGCGCGCCGTGCTCCACGATGCCGCCTCGGGCGGTGTTCACGAAGATGGCGGAACGCTTCATCTGCTTGAATTGCCGTTGCCCAAACAACACACGCGTGTCGTCGTTCAAAGGCGTGTGGACAGAAACAAAATCGCTTTCTGGAAGCAACTCATCGAGTTCCACAAACAAACAACCGAGGCGCGCCTCTACTTCCGGTTTTCGCGTCCGGCTCGCGTAGAGGACGCGCATGTCGAAGCCGCGAGCCCGTCGCACCATTGCCTCGCCGATCTCGCCGAGGCCGACGATGCCGAGGGTGGCGCCAAAGACGTCCTGCCCAAGGAAACCGGTGGGCGACCACGTCTTCCAGCCGCCGGCACGGGTATCGCGATCGCTGGCGACGACGTGCCGGGCGGCCCCCATCAGGAGTGCGAACGCCATGTCGGCGGTTGTCTCCGCGAGGACTCCGGGGGTGTTGGCCACCCAGAGTCCGCGCTTCGCTGCCTCGCCCGGATCGATGTTGTCGTAGCCGACCGCCATGTTGGCCACGATCTTCAGGTTCGGTGCGCCATCCAGCATCGCCGTGGTCACGCGGTCGACGACTGTGGTGAACGCGCCGTCGGCGCGAGCGAGTTTGGCCGCGAGCGCGTCGGCAGGTGGGGGTAGCGGCTCGGGCCACACCTCCACCTCGTGGCCGGCCCCGCGCAACAACTCGACAGCGCGGCCGGGAGGCGTTCGCGTGATGAAGACCTTCCCCATAAGGCCAAGTCTCGTGGGGGTTCCTCGAATGTTCCAGCGGCGGATGTATGGTGGAAGGTAGCATTGATACGGAGCGACCCCCAATGACCATCGCCGAACAGGCCCCGCACGTTTCTCCTTCGGAATCCGTACTCCAGTCCGTCTACGCCTCGGCCGCGCGGCTGGGGACGAATTCGGAGGTGGTCGACCTCCTGAGCCACTCCTGGCGCGAAGTACGTGCCGAAATTCCGGTGAGGATGGACGACCGAAAGTTGCGCATTTTCGAGGGCTACCGTGTGCAACATAACGGCGCCCGAGGGCCGTATAAAGGTGGCGTGCGCTTTCATCCAAAGGCCGACATCGATGAAGTTCGCGCCCTTGCGATGCTCATGACGTACAAGTGTGCGCTGATGGATCTGCCCTTCGGGGGCGCGAAGGGTGGCGTGATGTGCGACCCCCTCCACATGAGCGACACCGAACTGAACCGACTCACGCGGACGTACGTCCAGCACATCGGGATGATCCTCGGCATCAGCCGCGATATCCCCGCACCGGATATGGGCACGAATGCCCAGACGATGGCCTGGATGATGGACGGCTACGGCCAGAAATACGGCTATACCCCCGGAATCGTCACCGGGAAGCCGGTCGAACTGGGTGGAAGCTACGGCCGCGACCAGGCGACCGGCAGGGGGGTGGCCGTTTGCATGCGAGAGTTCGCCAACACCGAGAAGGCGTCTCCGAACGACCTCCGGATAGTGATCCAGGGGTACGGCAATGTCGGCTCGTGGACTGCCCGGATCGCGCGTGGTATGGGATTCACGGTGATCGGCGTTAGCGACGTGAAGGGCGGGATTTACAACGCGGACGGCCTGGATATCGAAGCGCTCGATCGATGGTTCGCTGTTTCCGGCAGCGTGGCAGGATTCGAACAGGCCACACCGATCACGAACGATGCCTTGCTCGAACTTGAGTGTGACTATCTCGTGCCGGCAGCGCTGGGCGAAGTAATCACCGCGGCAAACGCTTCGAACATCCATGCGCGCGTCGTTGTCGAAGCGGCGAATCACCCGGTGACGCCCGATGGGGACGC
The DNA here is from genome assembly GCA_049662005.1 of Tepidiformaceae bacterium. GTDB lineage: Bacteria > Chloroflexota > Dehalococcoidia > Tepidiformales > Tepidiformaceae > Amarobacter. The sequence goes on along the minus strand of JBATAT010000001.1, from coordinate 13,005 downwards.
GATCCTCTTGCAACGCGGAATCACCGTCCTTCCGGACGTGATGGTCAACGCCGGCGGTGTGACGGTGTCGTATTTCGAATGGGCGCAAAACATCCAGCAGTTCCGCTGGCCGTTGGACCGTGTACTCGCGGAACTCGAGCGGCGGATGTGCGAAACCTTCACCGAACTCATCGCACGCGCCGCGAAGGATGGCACGACACCGCGGGAGGCCTCGTTCGACATTTCGCTCGAGCGTGTGGCGAAGGCGATTCTCTTGCGTGGGTTCGTGTAGGGCGTTCGCCTGCGATTGGTGCTCGCCGTGGCACCCGAGAAGCAGTTACGATGGCCCAAATGATTTCGAAATGGTTTTCCAGCACGTTCGAATCGCTGTACGACCAGCAGTACCGGACGCTCTGGATCGGCACCACCATCGCGTTCCTCGCGTTCATGATGTCGATGATCGTGCAATCGATTGTGGCGTTCGATCTCACCGGCAAGAATGGCGCCGTCGGAGTCGTTGCCCTTGGCATGGGCATCGCCACGATTGCGATCGCGCCGTTTGGCGGCGTCATCGCAGACCGAGTGTCGAAGCGCAAGCTGGTACTCATCGGCCAGACGATCATCGGTCTGGATTTCCTTGTCGTGGGAATCCTAATCGTTAGCGGCACGATTACGATCCTGGCGCTCGCAGCCTCGACGTTCGTGATGGGCGCGGTGTTTTCGTTCATCGGCCCGGCACGGCAGGCCTGGATCGGTGAAATCGTCGAAGGCCCCGAACTGGGAAACGCGATTGCGATGCAACAGGTGGGCATGACACTGACGCGCGTGCTCGGCCCATTGCTGGTCGCTGGCCTGGTGGCGGTCTCGTTCATCGGCACCGGTGGAACCTACCTGGCGATGGGTGCGATGTTCGCCTTTGTGATTTTCACGCTGACGCTGCTGAAGCCGACCAAATCGCGAGCGAAAGAGCCGGGCAAGTCGATCTTCGGCGACTTCAAGCTGGGATTCATCCATATCGCCAGCCGGCCGAGGCTTGCCCTGCTGGTGTGCTCGTTCCTGGGAATCGTCATGGCCGGGTTTTCGTACCAGGTGGTACTGCCGGGCCTACTTGAAAACGAACTGGGCCACGAGGCGAAAGACATGGGACTCCTCTTCTTCGCCGGTGCGCTCTCAGGTCTGGTGGTCACTTTGCTCGTGGCGAGCAAAGCCTCGGGGCCACACGCCTGGAAGATGATGATCATCGGTGGCTTCGTGCTTGGGGTTTCGCTGGCGTTCACGGCGCTGGCGGCGACCTTCTGGCAGGCGATGCTCACGATGTTCGTGGCGGGTGCCGGATCGAGTGTGTTCCAGCTGCTCAATAACTCCTTGATCATGCACCACTCTGATCGCGACTACTACGGCAGGGTGATGTCGCTCACGATGATGGCGTGGGGGCTCAATGGGCTGGTGGGGTTCCCGTTCGGGCTGCTCGCCGACGCCGTTGGCGAACGCGAGACCATCTTCCTTATGGCGGTACTCGTCATTGCGGTGACCGTGGCGACGCTGCTCGTTCATGTATCCTTAAACCGTCGCCAGGGGAGCCAGCTCGCAGCTTTGCCCTCGCTCGCCGGCGGCAAGTAGCGGTTCACGGACCGAAAAGCGAGATAGGAAAGCCACACCATGGGACGAGAAGAAATCGCCGCGCTCATCGCAATCCTCACCGCCGAAAACGAGGCCGGGCCCTCGAGCCCGGTGCGCGGCACCTGGTCGATCCACTTCGATAAGAAGAAGGGCGCCTTCACCTTCGATAAGTGCGAAAACGAAGGCTACTGCGAAGAGCGCCCCGCGGTGATCGCACTCGATGGCGCTGTCGTTGATCCCGGTGGGCCGCTCTTCGGATAGTCCGCCGGTTAGCCCGGTGTTGCAGGCCGCTCGCCGATGAGTTCCATCGTGCGCTGCCAATCGCCTTCGCTCGGGGCGAGGAGCAGGCCCTCGGAGTGAACCAGCGGTGAATACGGCTCGCCGTTCAACCGGGCTGAATATCCGCCCGCTTCAGCGTGGATCAGCACACCCGGCGCATGGTCCCAGGGCATCAGCCGGTAATACAGGGCGACATCGAGGTCCCCGCTCACGAGCTGCGTGTAGGTCGCTGCGGCGCAGTGCTGACTCTCGCCAACATGGAACAGCGCCCGTGAAGCATCGATACGCTGCTTACGGGGCGACGGGAAGAACCTCGTGCTGAGGACGGCACGGTACGGGGCCTTAGTGGTGCTCACCGCGAGGCGCTGCCCGCCCTGCCATGCCCCACCGCCGCGCTCTGCGACGATCGTCGTTCCTGCAATCGGGAGATGAATCCAGGCTGCGACCGTTTGGCCTGATTCGACGAGGCAGACCATCACTCCGAAGCGAGGAACACCGGTCGCGAAATTCGTGGTCCCATCCAACGGATCCACCACCCAGACGGGGTCGGGGCCGTGCAGGAGGGTGAGAAGCCCGGCGTCAGCTGCAGTCGACTCCTCGCCGACCACGACGGAGCCGGGAAGCATCTGGAGAAGGGCGGGCGTAAGACGCCGTTCCATCGCTTCGTCGGCGGCCGTGACGAGTTCACCAGGCGACTTTTCGCGCACATCCGAGGCCGCGAGATTGCGAAAGCGCGGCACGATTTCATCCGCGGCCAGTTCTTCGACGATGCGCGAAACGCTGTCGGTGTCGAAGCTGCTCATGGACCGAGCGTATCCGAAGACGTCACAACGATTCGGTGGTGGGCCGCGGAACACGACGCGCAATTTTTTCCAAGACGGCGTGCGGCGTGGGGGCTAGGATCGGGCAAACCACCAGGGAGGCCGCATTTGCCTGGCTACATGGTCACTCCATCGCTCCGATTCAACGACGCGCCGGCTGCGCTCAAGTTCTACACCGACAAGCTCGGCTTTCACCTCATTCGTGGCGGCCCCGACGAGGACAACATCTCGATCGGGCGGGGCGATGCCACGCTCATGCTCGAAGCTGCCTCGGGGGATTTCTACGCATCTGCCTACAATGAGGCGATTCGGGAACGGCTCAACGGCAAATCGCCGAACGCCCTGTACATGGAAGCCGAAGACCTCGACGAGTTGTACGCAAAAGTGCAGGCGGAGGGTGTCCGGGTGATCGATCCGATCGCCGCGCGACATTGGGGCCAGACCGAGTTCACGGTCGAGGACCCGGCTGGAAACTGGCTGACGTTCTGGAGCTCACCCGCAAAATAGCCACGACCAAAGGCCGCATCGAGTGAATGCGGCCCCTCCGTGCGGTGCTGGCCTGTCGAAGTTACTTCGTGCCCGCGTCCCGGCAGGCCTGACCGTACTCGGCGAGGGCTTTGACGACGCTATCGGTCGCGCTCAGGTCCTGCGGTCCGAAATGCTTCGTGAGCGCTTCGTAGACGTGGGTACTCGCGGCCTTCACGCCGTCCTCATTGTGTTCACGGCTGTGCTGTCCGTATTCGGAGATCGCCTTCACGATGGGCTGGTGCGCCGAGAGGTCAAGCGGCCCGTAGTGATGGGTCATCGCCTCATAGAGGCGTGCGCTGGCGGCCTTCACGGAGGCTTCGGGATCACTCATGATTTCGGTGCTCATACTTTCCCCACTGCGATATTTAACGTGATTGTAACATTGCCCGAAACAATCTGGGAACAGCGAATCTTCCGCCGATCCGCGTATGGTTACCCGAATTCGTAGGGCGAGGTGAAACGGTGCCAGGAATCCAGGTTCGAGACATCGAAACGGACGATATCGCGGTTTGCGCTGCGCTGCTCGCGGCCCGGCATCGCCGGGATATGGAGCGCCTTCCCCACCTCGAGCCAGCACTGCAGGACACAGCCACGTGCGCAACACTGATCGCGCCTCTGGTCGGCGGCGACCGCTCCGACGGGCTGCTTGCTGAACGCGAGGGAAGGCCGGTGGGCTTCCTTATCGGCGAGCGCATGATGCTCGCGCCGACGGATTTTGCTTCGAATTTCGTACCGCCACATTCGATCGTGATCCCCGTGGAGGGCCATGCGTTCGCGGAGAGCGCAGATGCTCTCGAAGTCCTCTGGCCGCTCTACGCCGAACTCGCGGCGCGCTGGACGCGCGACGGGTTCTTCACGCACCGCGCGGCGATTCCGGCGGGAGACCTCGCCGCCCAGGAGGCGTGGGTGACTCTTGGGTTCGGGCGGCGGCTAACAGCGGCGACACGCGTGACATCCTCGCCGGTGAAGGTCACACATCCTCGCGCACTTCGCATCGAACATGCCTCGCCAGAAGACATCGACGAGGTTATGCAGCTCATCGGCGAGCAAAACTCGTGGCACTGGCAATCTCCGGTCTTCTGGCCAGTGCTCGGGGACGCTGAGGCCGCGGCGCGCGCCTTCAACCTGAACGCTCTTCGAAGCAGCGAGATCCCGTACTTCGTTGCCTACGACGAAGGCCGCGCGGCTGGCATGCAAACTTTCCTCAGGCCTGGGTTCACCCCGCCGATTGTGAAGAGCGAATCGAACGTCTACCTCTTCGAAGGCGTCGTCACCGCCGAGGCTCGGGGCGGCGGAATCGGAACCGCACTGCTCGAGGAAAGCATGGCATGGGCGGCACGCTCGGGATTCGAAACCTGCACGCTTCATTACGCGTCGGCCAACCCGCTTGGTGCGCCATTCTGGCTCCGGAACGGTTTCGTCCCGGTGGAACACACGATGGCCAATGTGATCGATGAGCGCATCGCCTGGGCGCGCCCGCGACCGTGATGGCCGCATAGCCGTACGCATTCCTCGCGTCGTAGGGGCGAATCCGGAATACTCGCGAGATGCACCTCGTGGTCGATGGGAACAACGTCGCCTGGGCAGGCTTCCATGCGCTGCGGCGACCGATGGGCGCCGACACGCCAGAGCAGTTCGTGCGGGCGGCGCTGCTCGGGCTCACACAGAGCGTCGTCGGCTTCGCCGTGCGGGCAGGCGAACCACCGGAGGCCGGCAGTTCACGTCCGGGCGACCAGGCCGGGCTGTTCGATTCCGAAACCACACACACGACCGCGCTGACCGTCGCCTTCGACGAGGGGCGGCCGCTGCGGCGACGCTCGGTCTTTCCTCCCTACCAGACGGGGCGGGAATCGGACCCCAACTTCATGGAGTACGAAAAGTATGTGGTCGAGGCGATCGGCCAGTTTTCGGCGATGGCACAGAAGATGCTGCCGGTTCGAATCCTGCGCGGCACAAACACCGAGGCCGACGACCTCATCGCCACGGCCGTCCTGGCGGAATCGGACGCCCCCGCGCGAATCTGTTCGACCGACCGGGACTTCCTCCAGCTCGTCGGCGAGCGGATCTCGATCTATTCGCCGGTGAAGCGGTTGGTCATCACCACCGAGAACTTTAGCGAGGCAACGGCGCCGAAATCCTCGGATGGGAGCGCTGTGCCGTTCCCGCGAGAGCGATACCTGGACTACCGCGCTGCCAGCGGCGACGCCAGCGATAACCTTCCCGGCATCCCCGGCGTGGGTGCTCTTTCAGCAGCGAAGCTGGTGGCCGCGGCGCCGCTGGATGACTATCTCGCCAACCCGCATCTTGTCCCGAGGGTGCTGGGCCGCAAGAGCGCACGAATCGATTCGGCCTTCGCCAGCGGCGAAGCAGCCGCTGCCATCGCCCGCAACCGGCAATTAATGGACCTCCGCCTGGCCGCGCAGAACTACCGCGACCTTAGCCCGTACGAGAAGCGCGGAACATGGAACCAGGCGGCCTTCCGCGTGTGGGTGAAGTCGCAGCGCATCAGCGCGCTGGAGATCGAGTCATCGGTGGCGTGCCTGGAGCGAATTGCCGGCGGGTAGCACCGGCGATCCGTGCCGTCTCCGCCGAGTGTTCGCGTGTTAGTATCCCGGCGCAGGACGCTATGCCACGGATCACGGAACACAAGCTTTGGATTCGTTCCACCGACATGGATGCCGATGGCATCGTCAACAACGCGCGCTATTTCGAGTTCTTCGAGCAGGTACGGCTGGAACACCTCGTGGCCCTGGGTATCATCGCTCGCCCACGCCCAGCCGGTCGCCCGAGCCGCGCGTTTACGATCGCGGAAAACACGTGCCGCTATCTCGCTCCCCTGCGGCATCGCGATGTCGTGGTTGCGCAGGCATGGACGCAGGAAGTGCGTAACCGCAGCTTTGTCTTTTCCTACCGGTTGTCACGGGAGAGCGATGGCGTGGTTGCTGCCGAAGGAAGTTCGGCACAGGTCTGGCTCGATGGCGATGGTCGTCCGGCGCCACTGCCGGATGACGTGCGGGCGGCGTTAACCGACTCCACGGGCGCGGACGGGTAGCAGTTCGCGTACTCTCGCTGCGTTGCGCTCGCCACCACCTTCGAACGATCGAGAAGGCGAAGCAACAAGCCGATCGACGCTGCACCGAGAACAGGCGGTGCGAGATTCGGGGTACGATTGTTCGTAAAGATGTAACAGCCTCGCCCGGCCAGCACCGACCTGTGGTGCGGGGCGATGCCTGACACGAGGAGAAGATCATGCCATTCGTACGCCTGTCCTTGATGACGCCACGACCAGACCAGCGGGAACGCGTTGAAGAACTGCTGGACAAATTGATCCAGCTTTACCAGGGACGTCCAGGGTTCATTGATGCATATCGCCTTTCGCCCGATCCGCATTCCGGGAGCGAACGGCTCGGTCGAGTGTCGATCTGGCAAAGCGAGGCGCATGTCAATGAGATGGCGAACGATGACACCGACCTTGCCATCCAATCGCAACTCAGGCTGTTCGTGGAGCCCGACGCATCGCACGAGGAGTATTCGTTCCAGGCGTTCGGCGGGACCGCGCAGTAGACAGATAAGGACCGTCGGAATCCTGTAGTTTCATTAAGCGGTGTCTCAGGACTGACGGCCCCCGACGCCTTCAACCTGGCGAGGCAGCTCCACTACGGGCACCGGCGCCGGGGCTGTCTCGGGTGATCGAACCGGATTCCGGCGGGCGAGGGTTTCCGCCGCCTCTTCGTCGTTGACGAAGAGCGAGACCACAACCGGGATAAGCATGATCAGCGCACAGGAGAAGAAGGCGAGCTGGTAGCCGCGCTGAGCGCCCTCGCGGAGGATCGCCGCCGTCGGTGTGGCGAGGTGCTGGCTGGCTGTCGTTGAGTTCACATAGGAGTGAAACTCCCGGAGTTGGACAGTGGCAACAGCCGCGACGCCAAGCGATGCCGCGACCTGGCGAATGGTGTTGTAGGCCGACGAGGCGGCACCTTGCTTTTCGCTTTCGAGAGGGCCGTAGATGACGGTTTGGGCGGCGACGCTGGCGAACGAGAACGGGAGGCGTCGCACGCAGAGCAAGAGGATAACAATGGCCAGCGGCGTGGTCGCCGTGAGGAAACCGAACGGAAAGACGGAGAGCAACGAGAAGACCGTGCCGCCCACCAGCATCTTCTTGGGGCCGATGCGGCCATAGTAGTGGCTCGCGAGCGGCAGCGAGATTGCGGCGCCGAGTGCGGCCGGCGCGGTGATGAGGCCCGCCTGCAAGGGACTCCAGCCCTGCAACTCCTGCAGGTAGAGCGTCAGGATAAAGAGGAAGCCCGAGAACATGGCGAAGGCCGGCAACATGATGAGGTTGCCCTGGGTGAAGAGCGGACGTGAGAACAGCCGGACGTCGATGATCGGGGGTTTCGCGCGTAGCTCCTGGAACACGAAGACAACCCCGAGCAGAACCCCGGCCGCACCGGAGGCGAGGACGCGCCCGGCTGTCCACCCGGCCGATGCTGCCTCGGCGAGGGCGAAGAGCAGCAGGGCCGCGCCCGCGCCGCCAGTTACCAGGCCTACGAAATCGAAGCCTTCCCTTGCGTAGGGCTCACGGTGTTCTTTAAGTACTCGCAGCGCGAAGACGAAGCCGACCAATCCGATAGGAAGGTTGAGGTAGAAAATCCACCGCCAGGTCACGTATGTCACGAAGTAGCCGCCGACGACCGGCCCGATCAGCGGTGCGAGCACCAGCGGGATCGACATGATGGCAGAGGCTTTGGCCCGCTCGGCGCCCGGGAATTCGCGCGAAAGCATCGCAGTCCCCACGGGTGTCATCATTCCGCCGCCCATTCCCTGGAGGAAGCGGAACGCGATCAACTCCTTGAGGCTATGCGCCTGACCACAAAGTGCTGACGCAGCCACGAAGATGGCGATCGCCAGGAGGAACATCCGTTTTGTGCCAAAGCGGTCGGACAGGTAACCGGCGGCGGGGATGAACAGCGCAAGGCTGAGCAGGTAGCCGGTGACGGTCCATTCGACCTGGGAGGTCGTCGCGTTGAAATCGCGGGTTAACTGGGGCACCGCCACGTTGATGACGGTGGTATCCACCATGTCCATGAACAGGCCAAAGATGAATACGATGGCGACGAGCCACTTGTACTCTAACTTCGGCGTCAGCCAACTCCTGGGCGTCACAGGACGAACCCCACGCACGGATCAATCAGTGTTGCAAGCATGAACCATTGTGCAGGCATGAACCATCTTTTGGGCAAGCGGCCGGGGCGCGTAATAACGTGTTGTTGACCTTCAGTTCGAACTGGGGCGGCGGGCGGGTTTGGCTACGCGGCCCGCCAGCATGTCTGAGGGCAGAGCGGTGGAACGCGTCAACTGGCTTCACGGATTCGACACGGACGCGGGCAGCCTTGAAAATCGATTCACCGGGCGATTAGCTCAGTTGGTCAGAGCACCTGCTTTACACGCAGGGGGTCGGGGGTTCGAGCCCCTCATCGCCCACCACTTCCGTTCCGTCTTCGCTCAGTTCAGGAAGACGGTCACGTAGATCCACATTTTTCCATCGCGCACAGCGGCGACACCGACCGAGCTGAACCGCTCTTCGAGGATGTTCGCGCGATGGCCCGGGCTGTTCATCAGCCCTTCGAAGGCAGCTGACACCGTTTTCGTTTCCAGGTAGTTGTTGCGTGCGAGGTTCTCGCCGGCGAGGCGGTAGCGGATACCGCGTGCCGCGAGTTCCGAAAAGGCGCTTTCGCCGTCGGGGGCGTAGTGGTCGAAGTAGCGGTTCTCGACGAGGTTGGCGGCGCGAGCGTAGGCGACTTCTTCGAGCGAGCTGTCCCATTCCAGGGGTTCCAGGCCTTCGTTGCGGCGGGCGTCGTTCATCTGGTCGAAGAGCGCGTGCGCCTTGTCTGCGGCGCGGGGTAGTTCGACTGGTTGCTCGATGTTCGAGGGCATCGCCTGGACGGTTGATCCGGGGGCAACAGCAAGGGGTGGAGTCTGCGTGGGGGTGGCAACGACCTGTGCGATGGCGGTTGAGACCTCGGGCGTGGGAGTCGCTTCCGGGACGAACGGCGTTGCAACGGGTGACTCTTGGGTGACAACTGTTTGAACGGCGTTAGAAGGCGCGGAGGAAGTGGGCGCGGTTGCCGATGTTTGTGGTGTCGGGACTTGTTCAGCCGCACGGGTTGCCAGTGGCAGCTCGGCAAAGGCGAGGCCCGCCAGTGAGCAAAGCATGCCCACTGCAAGGAGCCAGGCGAACGGCTTCGAATTCGGCATACCTCTAATTTCGACGGCCCTGGCCGATCGGAACATTGGGGTTGCCACTGATGGGGGTGAATTTCCGCATGCAGGCAACCACAGGCACGCACTCTCCGGGACTTCCGCCGCTCGTCGGCACACGGGTCGTTGTGATTTCGCAGGGGCTGGAACGCTCCCACGACCGGGCTCGCGGTCTCGAAGAATTCGGTTATCGCGTGCTTCCCGTGGGCGACCCCGGTGCGGCGAGCTTCGCGACTCCCTTGAACCAGGCCGATGCAATCGTCATCGACCTTGGGCGCGATCTCGCATTCCCTGGTGACGTCGTTGCACGCGTGCGCCAGGATTCACCGGCCCCGGTGATTGTGGTTGGCTGCGCGGGAACATTCGCCGAACTGCTTCGGTGCTTTGAAGCGGGCGCGGACGACTACTGCCGCCCGAAGGCCGCGACCGAAGAGATTGACCTACGCTTGCGGGCGATGTTTCGGCGTATACAGATGGAAATCCCCGAGGCACGGCTCTCGGGAACTCCCACTGTGCTCCGCATCGGCGCGATCGAAATCGATCCCGGGAGCCAGCAGGTGACCAAGGCCGGGGTTGCGGTACCGCTTTCGCCGACCGAATTCCGGCTGCTCGCCACCCTCGCCGAGCATCCTGGTGAGGTGATCCCATCGAAGGCGCTCATCGCGCGGGTCTGGGGCAACCAGTACGCGGGCGAGACGCACTACCTTCGGCTCTACGTGCGCTACCTTCGCCAGAAGCTGGAAGACGACCCGAGCAACCCGGTCTACATCGTGAATCGCTGGGGTTCGGGCTATACCCTGGAAGAACCGCGCCGGAGCGCGGCCCGCGCGGGGTAGACGCCCCGCCCGAACACCGACACAATCGGCCTCCAATCACACAAGCGGGGCCGAATCTTTGTCCGATACACCACACAGCATCCTGCGCAGCTCGCTGCAATCCATGCACGCGCTTCTCGACAAGGCAGTCGAAGGCATGACGGCCGAACAACTGAACTTCCGGCCACAGGAAGGCGGGGTCAGTGGCTTCTTCAGCCTCTGGCACTACGTCCGCACAGAAGACAACATCATCAACTTCGTCACGCAGGGGAAGCCGACGGTCTGGCTCGAAGGCGGCTACCATGAGACCTTCGGCCTGCCGCGAAACAGCCAGGGCACCGGCATGACGACGGATGAAGCGAATGCGGTGCAAGTGCACGACGTGGCGAAGTGGCACGAATACCAGGGGAAGGTCTGGGCGGCCACCGACGCCTACCTTGCCGCGATGTCACCGGAACAATTCAACGAGCGCCGGGTGACAATCAAGCCGCTCGGCGAAATGTCTCTCTGGAACGGGATCTACGGCGTTTGCCTGAGCCATGGCTACCGGCACGTCGGCGAAATCGAGTACGTGCGCGGAGTCCAGGGTCTCGGTGGGCTGACGATTTAAGTTGCTTCCGACGGCACCAGGCGGACGTAGCTGTAGCGCCTTTCGAAGCCCATTGAGGCATAGAGCATCGCGCCCTCGCGCGAGGCTTCAAGGGCGACGTGGTTCGCTTCCGGCCAACTGGCGGCCGCGCGGGCGGTGATATCTGCCCCGAGCCCGCGCCGTCGGTTCGCTGGCACGACGAACAAGTTCGCGATGATGGCGATCTCACCCGCAAGGCTGCTGGTGACAGTGCCAACGGCCTTGCCGCCGAGTTCGGCAACGAAGTAGCGGAAAGTTCCGGCTCGGACCACGCGCAGGATGAAGTCCGTTTCGGTGTCGTCAGGCGGGCGAATTTTTGTGGGGTCGCGACGAACGGCCAAGAATTCGCGAGCGGCGGCCGGTCCCTCGACCGCTTGAAGCGCGAGTCCCGGGATTGCGAGCGCCGGGCAGGGAAGGCACCGTGTCATCACTGGCTGGCTGCGTTCCAGCCGGAACCCGGACTCCCGCGCGCTCGAGATCAGCTGCCAGTCATCGGAATCGCGGAGGACAAGGCAATACCCGGTCCCTCGAGCCCGATACCACTCGGCAACGAGTTCGAGGTCTTCCATCGCTGGAAGAATACCGATGGCCATCGCCTGGTTGAGCCCGTCGAGACCCGTTCCCGAGTCGTACAACTGCCATCCATCGCGCTCCTCCAACACGCCGCCGCCCGCTGATTGAACGGCCACGCGGCGGTTCTCGAGGAAGGCCCTGTGAAGGTCCAAGTCGGATAACGGAGGAACACGTTTCACCGGCATCCAATCCTACTTCGGGAAGATCGGGGAGTCGCTCGCCATCACGACGTAATCGTCGATCTTGCGGAAGCCCATCGCTTCGTATACCGGGAACCCGAGGATGGTGGCTTCGAGGCAGGCGCCGGTTGCACCCTCTCTCGCGCCGGCTGCGATGGCGGCGGCAGTGAGGGCCGAACCGAAACCGCGCTTGCGGAAGTCCGGGGCGACGTAGACGTTGTGGACGGCGACAAGCTCGCCCAACAGCATGCCCATCGAGCGCGCTACCGGCCGGCCGTCGAGCAGGCCGAGATGGAGGGTTACACCCGGCATGGTGACCGAGCGCTCGACCATGGCGCGCTGGAAGTCCTGGTCGTGGAACTCGTCACGATCGACCGAGCAGTACTGCTGGATATCGGAGTCGGTTTCGACCGGGCGGATTTCGAGCGGCAGGTGGGCCGGAAAGGTCGCGGGCAGCGGGTACAGGACCATTGTCGGTTCGCGGTACTTGAAGACCAAACCCTCGACCATTGCGGCGGCAAGCAGTTCCCGGTCGACCGAGCCGCGGAGATCGAAACGGGCGTTGATGCCGCGGTTCGCGAACCAGTTCATCGCCTCGCGCAGGGCAGCGACCGGGTTCGAAACCGGTTCGACCACGACGGCGATATTGAAATCGCTGACGCCGAGGCCAGCATCGACGCAGAGCCAGGGGCCAACCCGTTCGGCACTGCCGCCGGGACCGAGCGCGGTAATTCGCCCGAGCGCATGGACATAGAGGGCGTGAACTGCTTCGCGGGTAGGTTCGGCCACGCGGAGCATGCTAACGTTGGAGCCACACCGGGGGTAACCCCCCAAAATCACACTCGGAGGGCTGTGTCGTGGAAGAACCAACCGAAGGCTCGGTAAAGAAGATGTGGAACTACGCGGAGAAGTACGCCGCGAAATCGGGGACGCACCTCCACCCGGACCGTTCCATCACCGAAGGCGTGGTCCTCGGCCTCGCTTCGAACATCGACAACTACGGCCGTCCACTGTGTCCGTGCAACTTCTATCCAACCAAAGACGAGAACGGCGAATGGCCCGAGGGCCTCTACATGCCGCGCGAAGAAGAAGTGAAGCGGCGCGACTGGATCTGCGCGTGCGACGAAATGCAAATCTATAAGTACTGCCACTGCCTGCTCTTCGTGAACGAAGATGGACTCCCGATTACGGAGTACCTGCCGGAGGATCACGAAGGGCGTGAAATTTACGGCCTGATCAAGGATCCCACGCCGGACCAGGGACGGGCGTTGTACAAGGCGCTTGTGAAAAAGGGCGAGATGGACTGAGTTGGCCCTCACCCCCGA